>JAJAZB010000342.1 GCA_026785975.1 Cytophagaceae bacterium
CCAGACAGCTACAAACCGAATCCCGTAGGTCCCCCTTGATATGGAGTGCCTTAATATGCACCAACACCGCATCCAACTCACTGTTTAATAGAAGGCTATGTTGCTACTCAATCCAAGCGGTTCGACTTTTTTGGGTACGGTAAGCCCCTACGCCTACCTGCCCAACGTAGCTCATCACCGGTTCGCCGGTGCGATGATACAAGTCTAAGAACAGTGTCGCCTGGGGATAATGGGTAGCCATGAGTTGGCGCAACCAGATGCCTCCGTCGCTGATAAAAACCAGGTCGGCACCCAACGGCTTATAGGCATCCAAATGGGGGCGAAACTTGGTGGTAAAGTCCGTAGCGGTTCCTAAATGGGCAGTAAACAAGGAGGACTCAATATGCCCTCCCCGATCCGCTACCGGACTATTTTTGAGGGCAGTAGCTTTAAAAATACGGGATAATTTATTTTCTTTATAGCCCTCATCAGTCAGAATCATGGCCCCGTCAGCCTGCACATAGACGATGCCTGTAGGCGGTTAGTCGATGGCCACAGGCTGATCTAAATCCGCTTCGATAGCCGTTCCATAATGGTTGGTTAGCCGGTAAATTTGACTCGACGCGATACAAAGTCCCAACAGGGTTTTGGGCGGCTTGGTCATAGACCTCTAACTGACCGAGGAAAACTAACTTTTCCTGGAGATAGGGACTGATGCCAAATCCGTTTAAATGGCGGCTAAATGATTTACTATTAGCTATTTGTATTTTACCGTATCGCGTGATAATCTTTTTTTTACGTCGGTCAGCCGGGACATCGCTCAGGCTTTTTTCCAGCACCTGCCGACCCAAGTCTTGCCAAATAGCATCGAATGTTTTCTCGTAATCGTAGAAAGCAGGTTGCGTTTTAAGTTGTTGCAGGTCCTGGTATTTTTGTCGGGCTAAGGCCATGTATTCATCTTCAGTCATACCCTAAGCTAACGACATTAGGCGACAATTTAAAATGCACTCTATCTAACCGTTTTCTATCGTTTTCAACAATCAAATAATGACGTTGGTAAAAATTGCTGTCGCGGATTCCGTTCTGTTCTCTGTACAGGTTAATCAAATGTTTTTTTTGCCCTTCAAGTGGAGGGTATTCGCCATTTTCCACACGAAAATAAAGTGCTAAGGCATGGGGGCGGGAGATGTTTAAATTCTTTACGACGGGATGTACTGTTTCATCCTCCCGCAACTTAGCAAGTACAAGTTTCCAGCCAACGGTCAAGTGACTCTTTTCTTCACTCACCCTGCTCGATGTTTTTGATTAACAACGTAGTTTTTATTTCGTCGAAAAGTACTGGCCTGATTGATTTGTCGGGAACGTAGCGTAGTATTTCCTGTAAATTGATGGGTAGTTTTAGCGCATCCTCACTCAGCAAATTGAACTCTTCAAGGCTCGTGAGCAAGTCGGGAAAATAGTCGATCAGCCACATTTCGGGGTTATCAGCCTCTTTCAATTCATTGAGCAATTGGCTCGGATAAAGATGTATCCGTTTATCTCTCCTTTCCCTCTCAATTATGGCTACTGCACCTTCCATCGAAAATCTGCGCGGCATTTTAGACTTATCGTATGTCTTGTCGGGTTCCATAAAGTTTGAGGTCTGTAATCGAACAATAGCCTACCTACTTCATTGAATGACGACGGGGTGCCAACTGGCCCCGTTTAACTCATCTTCTCCGTGCTGTTGGCGGTACGGCCTCCATTTTGGCTAAATACGGACGTGCGCATAGCCGGTTCAATTCCATTTGACTAAAGTCCCCTGCAACTTCCTTCAGCGTGAAATGACCGTCAAACTCGGCGTAATTCTCCGGCAAGGCGCGGTAGTTCAACAAGGTCAGTCGTAGCCCATCGGCGAACGTTTCGGGGGTCTGTGCATCAAAGGTCAACCGTTGAACGGCCTCCACTGAAATCAGCCGATTCCCCGCCTTGTCGGTGGAGAATTCGCCGGGTGTGGTGTTGCGAAAGATGAACTCGAAAAACAGATCACGTTGCACTTGATGCGTTGCCGTGTCGAAAGGAATTGGTTGAGGAATCATAGCTAAACAGGTTTTGAGTGAAAAAAGGACGTGCGATTTTGAACAGGGTTCAGTCAGGCGGCTAAATCCGTGACGCGGAGCATCGCGGCCCGCAAATCAACCGCCCGAATCTCGCCTTCACTCAGCGTCTCTACGGCCACGGTTTCCCCGGCGGCGTTGACAAACTCCACCTCGAACAGCGTACCACTTTCGTACACGTAGGCTACCGTACCCACGTCGCCCCGGTGGAGTCGAACCCGGTTTGTACTCCCCGGTTGTTTGGCCGTGCGGTCAGTCAGCAGGACAACCAAATCAGATTCCTTGTGCATCGTTTTATTTGTTTGGGTACGCCGTTACCAGACGCGGCGCACGGTGATTAGTCTCAGTCATCCAAATACTTAGCAACGCGGTTATCCTTGCGCACGGCCTCCATCACCTCCAAGACGGTGATTAGTCTCAGTCATCCAAATACTTAGCAACTCGTAACTACGCCCGTTAGGAGCGACAATCGGCCCGACAACCACGTACTTTGTCCCGTGCGGCGTTGGTTCAGTTTCAACAACGAGGCCCGTTTTTGCCAGCCCGACCAACGTCTTTCTCAACGTGTCGGCATTGGCTGGGGAGTAGCCCACCTGCGCGTAAAATGCGGCCTTGCCCTTGTTTTGCGGGTGCATGGCGTTGAGCAGGTAGTCCGTAATTTTTTCATCGGTTACGGTGGCTAAATCGGCGTTGGGTAACTCCATCAGGCGACTTTAAACAGCGGGCGGGCCTCTTCGTCCTGTTCCAAAAGTTGCCGGAATAGTTCGGCACGGTCACTACGGGTGAGTTTGACGTACTTCCAAAACATGGCCTCCGTCTTGTGGCCAGTGATAGCCATCACCAATTGAACCGGGTAATTGCGCTGAATCATGTTCGTGGCAAACGAGCGCCGGGCGGTGTGCGTAACGAGTAGTTCGTACTTCGGCACAGTGCGCGTAGTCAGCATCCCGCCTTTGGTGCGGTTGACCATTACGGGGGTATCCAACCCGGCCAACTGGCCCAACTCTTTGAGGTAAAGGTTCATTTTCACATTGGAGAGTGCCGGGGGTAATCCGTTGGGCGTATGGCCTTCGTATTTGCCCATCACGGCACGAATGGCGGAATTGATGGGGAACTTTACCCGGTCGCCGGTTTTCTGTTGGGAGAGGTCGATAAATCGACCGTCGGGGGTGAAGTTTTCGCGGCGGATCCGGGTGAAATCCGAAAAACGCAATCCTGACCAACAGCCGACTAAAAACAAGTCACGTACCCGGTCGAGGCGGGGGTTCTGCGAAAGGTCGAGGGCGCGGAGGTTTTCGAGTTCAGTTTCGTTGAGGTGAATCGCGTCTGTATCTTCCGAAATAACCTTGAAACGCCGGGGGTTAAAGTTTTTGAGCAACCCCCTTGCCTGGGCCTCAATCAGGAATGTTTTCATTTTCCCCAACCGTTGGCCCACAGTGTTGCTGGAAAACTTCCGGTCTTTGGTCAGGTAATTGCGAAACGACTGGTAAAATCCGGTCAGGTCAGCGTCAATTTGTTCAAACCCAAACGGACGTTTACGGTACTGTTTTTCGCGGTATTCGCGGAGGTACTTCAACACCTGCCGGTACGTGCGGAGGGTGCCGGGATGGATGGGCCTACCCGTTTTTTCGTTGGCGCGTTGCTCGGCGTCCCGGATGTAATCGTCAATGAAGTCGAACAGGTCAACCGCCTTGACGACCGCTACGGGGGCGGGGTTGAGGTGCGCGTTAAGTAGGTTCCTCAACTCAGCCGGTGCGGGCGGCGCGGCGTGGTTGAGTTGGTAGTTACTCAGGATTTTACCCGCCGTGTTTTTCAAGTCGTCGAGGCGGGCGTTCAGGTCGAGGCTCTGTCTGCCCTTGCCTTTTTGCTGGCTGGTGCTCCACTGGTTAGGATGAATGGTTTCGCCCGTGGCGAATACGAGGCGGAGGCCTGCGTACCGTACTACAAAGTTGATGGGCGTAGGTTGGTCAGCGCCGGGAGTGCGGAGGTTGAAGTTAAATTTAGCCACGTTTTTAGGTCTTGTAATCGAACGGGCTAAAGGTAATAAATTCTAGATCGGTTGTCGGTTTGGTTGTCGGTTTTTCTTTTCTTTGTGGCTCTTACTTAGTGTCACCTAAACAGTAAAAGTGCGTTTACGGCCTGAAGAAAGCATTTTTAGGGGTTAATGGAGTACGGTAAAAACCATAGGTTCGATTCCACGCGGGACCACAAAACAACCAAAAAAGCCCCAATACGCGCCGTATTGGGGCTTTTTTGGTTCAAAACCGGAACACAAGGGCCTTAAAAGCGGGCAAAATCCACAGCCTGAACACAACTGGAAGCCATGCAGACGACGATCAAACTTATCGCCCACAACCATACAAAAGCGGATAGCACATTGTCCGACACACCTTCGCGACGATGTTTCTGCGCAAAAACGGGAAAGTGCAGGTGCTACAACGCCTGCTCGGGCACGGCGACATTCAAACGACGATGCGGTATGTTCACCTGTCGAAGGGGAAATTGATGAGCAAATGCAGTTGATGAATGACTTCTGAACGCGCCCTATCGTTATGCACAATTGGCTACGATTGCATCTTTACGAGGCAATTTTGTCTATTGAAAATAATTGTGCGAAACTGTTTCGTAATCAGGCTGATGAAGCAATGCATTGTCTATAATTATACTTCTCGCCTTCGCAAGAACGGGTCTCCGATTCTTTTGTGACCATCTTTTATCATTTTATACTGTGAGCAGTTTTAGGGCTTGATTTGGTAAAATAACAAAAAGGTCGTAGTGTTGAAATCCCCATTTCTTCACCCACGACCCATGAG
>JAJAZB010000343.1 GCA_026785975.1 Cytophagaceae bacterium
GACGTTAGAAAGTTTGGCCAATATTGGCCTGAGGATCGTTTCGAGACTCATGGGTCGTGGGTGAAGAAATGGGGATTTCAACACTACGACCTTTTTGTTATTTTACCAAATCAAGCCCTAAAACTGCTCACAGTATTAATAATATTGGAATAACTTGATAATTGTGTCAAGCTATGTCTGTAGCACACATTTTTTAATTCGATTGGTGTAAATTCAAATGTTGGACTTATTTACAGGTATCCGTTACTTTTGACGCATGGCGTTGTACTCGGAATTACTGAGCCAAAACGCCCCACTTCCCCGCCGCAAGGCGCAATGCGTATTCAATTTATGGAAATTAAAGATTTCGCCATCGACGGCCTGGCCCCCATCTCGTCGGCCACGCGGGCAGATTTGGTTGAGGAGCGCCTCACCCAGTACTTCAAGGAAAAAGGCTTTGTGCCCGGCGATCCCCTGCCCAAGGAAATCGAAATGGCCCAGGCCCTCCAGGTCAGTCGGCACGTGGTGCGCGAAGCCCTCAGCCGGTTTCGGATGCTGGGCATGATTGAAACCAAAAAACGGCGCGGCATGGTACTCACCGAGCCGGACATCCTCAACGGGTTGGAACGGATGCTCGAACCCAAGATGCTGGGGGCGGGTTCGATCAAAGACCTCTTCAGCCTGCGGCTGGTGATGGAGGTGGGCATGAGCGATTTGCTGTTCATGAACAAAACGCCGGAAGATCTGAAACTTCTGGGAAAAACCGTCTCCGACGAGGAGAAAAAAGCCCGCACCGCCGCCGACCACATCCGCTACGAGCTGGAATTTCACGGACGGCTTTACCGCATGACGGGCAACAACTTCCTGCGGCGGTTTACCAAACTGCTAGTGCCCATCTTCGACCATTGGCTGAAGTACGAAGCCGAAATTGGCACCGTGCTGGTGGGGTCGGTCAATCACCGTGGCCTGCTCGAAGAACTCAAAAAGGGTACGCCCGACTCCTTCCGCACGGCCATGCACCGGCATTTCGAGCACTACTACACCTACCTGGCCCAGCACAAGAATTGACCTTTTCCGGTTCGTTTTGGGATTTAGCACCAGACTGCCCACGTCAGGATTGCATAATTTGGGGTTTCGGTATGCTTGCACCGGGTTTCCTCTAAAAAAATTTCATTCATTCGTTGCTATTGTCCATTTTATTCCGATACTTTTGTCCGATAATATGTTCAACATATTAAATGTTGATATATTAGTGAATACCTTCCATAACCTCCAACTAAACCTTCACGCGCTCATGAAGAACCGTTACGTCCCCCTGCTTTCGCGGCTCGGACTGATCGTCGTTGCTACGCTGCTGGCCTTTGCCGCCATCGCCCAACAGCGTAGCAACGTATCTGGTCAGGTTCGCGCCAGCGACACCAACCTACCCCTGCCGGGTGTCAACGTCGCACTGAAAGGCTCGACCACCGGCACCACTACCAACGGCGAAGGCCGCTACACACTGGCCACGCCCGATGGGGCCACGCTGGTTTTCTCGTCGGTGGGTTACATGGCTCAGGAACTCGCCGTAGGCGGGCGCACAACGCTGGATCTCACACTTCAGGCCGACGTCCAATCACTCAACGAAGTGGTCGTGGTGGGCTACGTCGAGCAGTCGCGGGCCAAGACGACGGCGGCCGTTTCCAAACTCAATACCCAGGAATTACGCAGCGTTCCCTACACCAATGCAGCGCAGGGCTTGCAGGGCAAACTGGCGGGCGTGTCGGTACCCACCGCGACTGGTCAGCCCGGTGCGGCCGCTCAGATTATTGTGCGGGGCGGCACCAAAGCCAATGTGTACGGCACCGGAACCCCCGGTGGCGGAGCCGCGCTCGGGGTGCAGGGTGGGGCCGGATCCGGGGCCATCGACAACACCCAGCCGCTGTACGTGGTGGACGGCGTATTTCGGGCAGCGGGCCTTCAGGATTTGAACCCCGACGACATCGAGTCGCTCCAGGTGCTAAAAGATGCAGCCTCGACGGCGGCCTATGGCGCGCGCGGGGCTAACGGTGTCGTCGTCGTCAAGACCCGCTCGGGTAAGTTCGGCAGCGGCAAGAGCAATGTGACCTTCCGCTACCAACACGCCTGGGACAGCCAGATTCGGCCCGTCGATTACCTCGGTGCCCGCGAGTACCTGGTGCTAGGGTAAACCCGCCGGACGCTCAACGCCAATCCCGACGTTAACCCGGTCAACAACCTGCTGTACAACGGGGCGTTTTCGGCGGGCATCCGCACGTTTACGGCTCCCGGTCAATTCAACAACTCGCTGTACTACACGGCCGATTTGGAAAACCTGACGGCCATCGAGGGCCAACCCTACATCAACACCTTGCTGGCCAATGGCTACGAGACCGTTGAAGACCCACTCCGGCCCGGCAAGCAACTGCTCTTCAAAGACAACAACCTGCAAAACGCGCTTTGGAACACGGCCCAACTCAACAACTACACCATCGGCATCGACGGGGGCACCGAGCGCACGGCCTACAACGTATCACTGGGCTACGTCGATCAGGGCGGTATTTTCGCCGGAACGGGCTACAAACGTTTCAGCGGTCTGGGTAATTTTTCGTTCCGAGTCACCGATAAATTCCGAATCGATCTCAATTCCCAGTACCAATTCAACAAAACGGGTTTTGTCAACGACCAGTTTGTCATCCTCACCAGGGGCAGTCGCCTGACGCCCCTGGTGCGAACCTACTACGACAACGGCCTGCCCGCGCCGGGCGAAAACCTCAATACCCGCACCCGCCTGCACGAACTCTTCTACGACGACCGGCGCATCAGCACCGACCGCTTCACCATCCGGCTGGCGGGCGACTACGTAATTATAAAGGGCCTGCACTACCGCCCGGCCATTTCGTTGCTGACGAGTAATTTCCGCCACCTGTTTCAACAGGAGCAGTTTCCGGGCACCATTCAGCCCGGCGACCCCGGTCAGAAATTCAATCAGGTTTCTGACGACAAGCAGTTCCTGACCGACCAATTGCTTCAGTATGACTTCGGCATTGGTCGGCACAGCCTCACGGCCCTGGTGGGTTTCAACTACACCCGCAACGTCAATTACAACTTTTCGGCGACCTCGTCGCGGGCCAGCAACAATTACGTGTTCACGATTGCCGAACCCATCGTCCGCAACGAAAACGGGCAGGTGCGGGCCAACTACCTCGGCGTGGGTTCCTCGCTCAACGAATTCCGCTCGTCCTCGTACTTCGGGCAGGTCAACTACGACTTCGACGGCCGTTACCTGCTCGGGGTGGCCCTGCGGTACGATGGGTTTTCCAACTTCGCCCCCAACAAGAAGTTTGCGTTTTTCCCTTCCGCTTCGGCGGGTTGGAACATTGCCCGCGAGACCTTTTGGAAAGTTTCCCAAGTCAATCAACTTAAACTGCGGGCCAGCTA
>JAJAZB010000344.1 GCA_026785975.1 Cytophagaceae bacterium
GTCGTGGGCTAAAAAAATCGGATTTCAGCCCACGACCGCGCGGCGGACCGTTTTAATCGTGGGGAATGGCGGACGGAAGTTGGGTTTTCAGAACCGTTTTAACGGTTTCCCGCGTCCAGAACCAGAGTACCCCCGCCAAGCCCAGGCAAATTACCCCCGCCCCCATCGCAAACCGCCCGCTGGTTTCGGTCACCGAAGGCAAACTCATCACGATAAACAACCCACCCGTCACGGCCAGGGCCACGGCGTAGAGACGGTTCATCGAGCGCATAAACACCGGGTTTTCAGCGGGTTTCTCGGCTTCCGTCAGCGGGGTAGCGAGTTTTCGGAAAAAAGTGGTCACGCGTTCCCGGTACGCCGCCGAACCGGAGCCGACATAGCCCGAGAGCAGGAACACCGCCACGCAACTCAGTATTTCGATGAGCGTTGCCAGTTCCCAGGAAATAGACGGCATGGCGTTTAAAGTTAGTCCCAAACCCATCCCAACCAGCACCGTCGCCAGCGCGCCCCAGGGTTGGGGACGTTTCAACACAATACCCAAAACCAGCGGCAGCGTCATCGGAATGGCGAAAAGTCCGGTGAAGAGTTTGTTCGCTTCAAAGGCTCCGCCGAAGCCCCCTACGAACAAGGCCCCGACGGTAATCAGCCCGCCCAGGAGCAGCGTCATCATCCGGCCCACCCAGAGGGTTTCTTTGTCCGTTGAGTTTTGCTTGAAAAGCCGCTGGTAGATGTCCCGCGTGAGTACGCCCGCCGTGACGTTGTATTCCCCACTCAGCACCGACATCGTGGCGGCAAACATGGCCGCGACCATCAAGCCCATGATGCCTTCGGGCAAGAGTTTCAGGCACACGCTCACGTAAGCCATTTCGGGATTTTCCAGACCGGGGATGATGGCCCGCGCCGCGATGGAGGGAAACAGAAAAATAATGGGGAAGGCGAAGAAAAATACTGCCGTGAGCAAGCCCTGTTTTTGGCTCGCCCGCTCGTCGCGGACGCTGTAAAACCGTTGGATAAACGTCCAGTTGCCGCTGTATTTCACCAGGATCATCAGGTAGTACACGCTCAGGTACAGCGGCATTCCCTTCGGGCCGTTGAAGGGGTCGAAGTGGGCAGGAATCGTGGCCAACATGCCGTCGATTCCGCCCGCCGCCTTCAGCGTGAGCGGGACGAGAATCAGCGTGGCGACCATCAGAATAATGAACTGCACTACGTCGGTCACGACCACCGCCCACAGCCCGCCCGCGATGGTGTACAGTGCCACGATAACGCCGCAGGTCAGCACCGAGGCTTCGAGGCTCAGACCAGTGGAAGCGTTGACGAACAAGCCCAGCGCGTAGAGCCGAACCATGTTGTCGAGGATTTTGAACCCCACGCCCGCCCAGGCAAACACCTGCCGGACGGAGGCGTTGAAGCGGGTTTCCAGAAACTCCATTGGCGTCATAATGCCCGCCCGCCGCCAGCGTTTGGCAAAAATTGCCACGCCGAGCAGGGCGGGCAGCACCGTGCTCCAAATCAGCGTCAGGGCCACGAAGCCGTGCTGGTAGGCGATGCCCGCGTAGGCCACGAACATGAACGTGCTGAACTTGGTCATGAAGTTGGAAATCGCCCCCGACACCCAGGGAATGGCATTGCCACCCTTGAAATAGTCACCAATGTTTTTGACGAATTTCCCCAAAAACAAGCCGATGCCCGCCATGAGCGCCATGTAAATGGCGATGGCCCAGTAGTCTAAGGGTTGGAGAGTGTTCATGGCAAATAGGTTTCGAGATGCGCTAAAAATCCGAGTGTGTAGGGTGAGATGGCCCGAAATCCATCGGTTTGCAGCGTCAATCCGCCCTTGTTTCCCTGGGCGGTACCGGTCAGGTATCCGTCCGGAGTTAGGTAGGGAGCCAGGCCCCGCCGGGCTTTGCGGGCGGCAACGCGGGCACTTCCGGGCAACAGCCCGCGCGCCGCGCCGTAGGCCAGTGCCGCCGCAATGCCCGCCGTGCCGGAGGTTTCAAGGCCGGTTTCGGGGCGGTGCTGGAAGCAGTACCACAGCCCGTTGGGTTGCTGAAGGGAAATGACCCGCTCTACCGCCCGGACTACGACTGCTTTCAGCGATGAAGTTTGGGCGCTTTCGGGCAGGTACGCCAGTGTTTTCAGCGTCCCGAGCAGGTACCACACCACGCCCCGGCTCCAGTTTTCAAACCCAGGATTGCCTTCTTCCCTCGTGAGTTGAAAAATACTTCCGTCCCGGTCGAGCCGGGTTACGCGGGCTTGCAGGGTATTCAAGGCCAACTCCGCCAGGTCGGGGCGTTGGAGCGTTTTCGCGAGTACCGCCAGCGGGTAGCTCACCGTGTAGCATTCCTCGGTTTTGATGGGCCGGTTGGTGCCCGTGCCATCGGCCACCACGCCCGCCGCGTTGGCGTGTTCCCGGCAAAACCGCACCGCCGTTTGCAGCATCGGGTGCGCCATATCGGTTTGGGCCAGGATGGCGAAGGGCAACAACGATTCGACGCCGTTGATTTTACCAACGGCTTTCCGGTTGTTCAAATCGGCGTAAATCAGGGTGTTCTGGTCGAAAAACAAGTTCAGGTGCGTCCGCAAGACGGCTTTTGCCCTGGGTTGGCGAGCGCTCATTTCGAGCAGACCGTCGAGCACGCAGCCTTCCATCCAGCCGAAGGTTTGCACCGATTCCCGCGAGAGCAACCGCTGTTGCCAGGCTTCCGGCGAAGCAGCGCCTTCGGGTGTGAGCAGATGCGGAAGGTAAGCGGGCGGCGCAGTTTGAGCCGTGTTCGCGTTGGCAAAAAACCAGAAGGGTTTCGTGCCCTGGGTTAGCGTAAGCACGATTCCTCCCGCCCACACGGTGGGTAGTTCGGCGGCCGGAATCACCAACTCGAAAGGCTGGAGGTACATCGCGAAGCGCATATCGAGGGTACCCAGGCCTTTGCCCGACCGGGCCGTCTTCACCTCCAGGATGCACACTTCCCGAACGTCGGTGGCACTCGTCAGCCGGAACCGAACCGGAGCACTCGGGTGTGAAATCGGTCCTTTCCACGTCAGTTTGACCCCCTCCCCGTCGCCCCGTATTTCCGAAACGGCCCAATCGAAAGGCACGTATCCGTCGGAAGGTAGGGTGGCTGGCGGCGCGGTTACCTCCGCCAGGTGGTACGCATAGCCCTCGCCCCGACCGCCTCCCTCCGCAAACGATGCCGGGAGGAGCGTCAGTGCCGACCATTTGAGCCAGTCACGGCGGGTGATTTCAGTGTTCATAAAACAGATTGTTAGGCCAGCAATACCGCTTAATCGGGCAACAGGTAGTCCGTTTTCTGCGCGGTGGCGCGGGCCAGTTCTTCCAGGGCGCGGGTCAGGTGCTTGGCTTACGATGAATTGACAGCAAAATTCCCGGTTATCGGGAAGCAGCCCGTTGAATCAGGGTACTATTGAAACGTCACCAAACTTTTATCCGCAATCAGAATGGGCGCATCGTACACCGGAATGTTGGTAAAGGTGTAGCTATCCCCCGTTTTCTTCCATTGACTGGCCGGAATTTCGTACACTTTTCCCGTGAGAATGTCCACGAAAACAGGCTGGTCGAAATTGGCGTTGGAAAATGTAAAATTCAGGTTTTTAGGCTTGTTTGATTCGGTTGGAATGTATTCATCCGTCCAAATCGTAAACACTTGTTTTTTGGATGTCTTGTGCTGGTACCCGTACACGGCAAGGTTCCGGTCGGTGCTGGCGCTGTAACTAACTTCCGCCTTGTTTTTCGGAATATGCTCCCGGTTGTACGTCGATTCTACTTTCTTGATTCGTTGCAGCGAATGGTCGAAAATGGCCGTTACGTTTTGAATGGCGTAGTACGCGATTTTGGGCCGAATTACTTTTTTCGTGGAATCCGATTTGATGATTCCCTTGTAATTCAACCGGTTAATCGGCCCGTTGGTGTACGCCATTTCGATGAGTCCGAAAATACTCGTTTCGATGTCGTGGCCCAGGTCGCCGAGCATCCGGCGGGTATCCCACTTAGCCTGCGTCACCTCCGCCCAATCGTAATCCCAGAGGGCACCCCGACCACTGCCCCCGCCCGAGGGGCAGCCGTTTTCACCCTGCCGCAGGGGAATATTCGGCGCGTACTTGTCCAGGATCACCCGCAATTTCATCACTTTCGGATAGTGCGAATCGGGGTTGTAGGTGTAGTCGTGGTACGTGAAATTGTCGAACAGGTTAATTCGCTTTTTGTCGGCTAGAATTTTGAAAAAAGCGTCGGCGTAGTCGAGGTCGATGTGTCCCATGGCCAGGCCCGATACTTTTGCTTCGGGCTGAATGCGCTTGATGATATTGATGGTGCGGATGTTGAGGTCGGCCACCATCGCGGGCGTATTGATGGTGTTGTCGCCAAAGTTGGGTTCATTCCAGATTTCCCAATCGACCACTTTGGCCTTGTAGCGTTTCACGAGCGCCTCCACCCAGCGATCCCAGGCCTTGAGCGCCTCCTCGGAGGTGGGCATTCCCGCACCCAGGTTGGAGCCGCCCCCGCCGGGGTAGTTGTGGTTACCGTAGGAAGTTTGCAGCCAGGGTTTCAGTCCCCGCTGGTGGGCGTCGTCGATGATGTGGTCGAGCCAGGCCCAATCGTACTGCCCCTTCACTTTTTCGGTTTTATCCCAGCCGGCCTGCATCCTGAGGCGTTTGATGCCCAGGGGGGCGATGTATTCTTTGTAATGGTCGTAATCGGCGAAATCGCGGTCGAGGGTTTCGCAGCCAATCAGCCAGTTCGACGATTCAATTTCGGCGGTGCTGCGGGGTTTCACCGTTCCGAGAAGCGGAAGCGAAGTAGCGAAATCCGTCTTAACGCGGTCGGGGGAGGTGTCGATTTTTTGGGCAAAAACCTCCGCCGGGCTGGTGAGCAACAGGCCCAGCGCCAGCCCAATCGAACGGGTTTGGAGACTCAGGGCGGGAAGGAAGTTGAGACGGTTCATGCGGGGTATTCGATAAAAAATACAGGGTTAGGCGGAATTTACAGCACCGCCTCCAGAGCGGCTCTATCGGCAATCAACACTGGATAATCGGGCACCAAC
>JAJAZB010000345.1 GCA_026785975.1 Cytophagaceae bacterium
CAGGGGAGAGGGGTCGGGGGTGAGGCTAAGCGCACCCGCCGCCAACTCCCGCAGTTGCGGATAAACCTCCGGCTCTTTGCCATCGAAAAAGCGCAGGATTTCGCTAATGGTTCGTAGAGAAATTTTTACATCAAAGGCTTCTTCTTCGGTCAAAAAGGCACCCTCAATGGCCGCTTTGGCTAAATGCCGGGTGACGTCGAGGTAATTTTGGGCCGGGAAACCCGGCTCGGCCTGGAGAATTTCCTTGAACTCAGCCGTTTGCCGAATGAGTTTATCAATCAGCTCGAAGCGATCGCTGTACCGCATTTTTTCCACAAACGCCCGACCCAACGGACTAATGCAGCCCTCGTTGAGCAGTTCACGAATGCGGTCAAATCCTAATTTCTGTTCGAGATTCTGGGGGTAAAGCATAATGCCCGATAGGGCAATTTTATAAATGTGAATCTAATGTTGCGCAAGCAAAGTTCCCGTCATTGCAAGCGAAGGAACGAGGTGACTGACGGGGTTTCCTTCACCTGCATAACGTCATTTGGTGATGGACGCAAAAAACATGACCCATTATCCGGGGAATAGTTCCTCCATAAAAAGTTGGTGCCTTTAACCTAAAAAGCCACTCCAAAGACCGTTGGAGTGGCTTTTTAGGTTAATTCCTAACTCAGCGATTCGTAAACAGCGTCGCTGCCAGCGGAGTTTTGGTGTTGCCCACCACGCCGCGCACCACATCGTGTAATAACGATTGGCGTAGGGTTGAAGACCTCCAATAAGGGTGAGTGCCGTAGTCGTGCCTGCTTTCACCGTAACCGGCACAGCGGTCGTGGCAAAGGGGATGGCATCGATGGGCTGAAACTCCGTCACGGTTTTGTAGGCGGCAGCAATGGTCACGCTCTTGCCGTTGACGGTCAGTTCGTAGCCACCCACTGGGCTGTTGGTCACCAGGTTGACGATGCGGATGTAGGCTTTCGTGCGGTCGGCGGCCTCAAGTTTATCGTTCACGACCAGCACTTCGTAGGTCGGGGCCACGCCGGTGGCAAATACGGAGTAATACTTACCGTCTTCCACGGCCAGGTCGCCGCCGAAACCGGGCACTTCGGGCGTAGTGGCGGTAGCGGCCACGTTGACTTTCACTTTGGCCGTACCGGGCGCAACCAGGCCATAGTCGACGAGGGGAAAGGAAAGGCCATAGGCCAGGGAAGCCGGAAAGGCGGGGGGCACGGTGTTCGCGCCCGAAAAGGCTTTGTCGTTGAGGTAAAGGGCCAGTCCGGGCGCGTCCGGGGCGGCGTGGAAAAACTTCACGCGGGCACCCGTGGCCGGGCTGACGCTTTGCAGAAAATCATTTTTATCACCGCAGGCGGTGACCAACGCCGTTGCGGTGGCCAGAAGAAAAGTGTATTTGAAAAATCGAATCATGATTGGATGCTTGGTTTTGGTCTGAAAACGTGCCACGCACAGCGTGGGCACATCGGGTGGATTTTCAATTTCTAATTCTTCACAAACCACGGCTCAACCGTGTGATAATCAAGATTGTTACCGCCAACTTTATCGAGCGAAGCGCGGTTCCAGACGTACTCGGAGTTGTAGCGGGGCCGCACCCGGTAGGCGGGTTTGCCGTTGTTGTCGGGGAAAAGCCGCTCAACGGGCGGCAGCGTAAAACCCGTGTACACCGCCGGGTCGTATTTGTAGCGGCGCAGGTCCACCCAGCTTTCGATGATGCCGTGGCCAACGAGTGCCAGGTATTTTTGCAGCATCACGTCGCTCAGTTTCAGGTCGGCGGCGGTTTGGGCCACGGCTTTGCTGGCCAGATAAGTAGCGCGGTTGGCGGCGGTCACCCCCGCGAAGTCGAGGGCGGCGGCGGTGCCTTTCTGGTAGGCCTCCAGGGCCAGGGCTTTATTGCCTTTTTTGAAGGCCGCTTCCGCTTTCATAAACTGCACCTCGGCGTAGGTGATGATCGGGAAATTGCCCCCGTCGGTGAAAATGTACTTGCCGGGTGTGACGCCGGGTACTACCGCGTTGGGCACCTCCCCCCAGAATGTCGGGATGCGCTTCAGGTTGCCGTTCATGTTGTTGGGGTCGCCCTGCGTGGGCGTCACGCCACGGTACACGCTGTCGGGCCAAACCCTGGCCAGAATAGGCAGGCGCGGGTCGGTCACCCCGCCAAACACTCGTCCGTCGGGCAGGCTCAGCAGGAAGTCCGTCTGGCGGAAGGTGCCCATGTTGCTACGGGTGGGACCAAAGAAATTCAGCAGCGTGGAATTGTCAACCGCCGTGTGGGGCACGTTGAAGTTATCGGCATTACTGGCCAGCGATTTATCGCAAGCCTCGATCACCTTGTCGGCGTTAAAACCAGCCTTACTGCTCTGGTGGAGCATATTCCGGGCCAGCACGGCGTTCGTGAATTTCACCCATTTGCTCAGGTCGCCTTTGTACACGTTGTCGCCCCTGGCCAGCGAAGCGGGGGCTTTAGCGGGGTCGGCTTTGGCGAAATCGGCGAGGGCCTCGTTGGCGAGTTTGACCACGTGGGCGTACACGTCTTCCTGGGAATCGTAGTCGAATACGTAGCGGTTTGGCTCGAAAGCCTGCTTCAGGATGAGTTCGCCGTGGTAATCGGTGGTGGTTTGCCAACTCCAGGCGAAAAGGGCTTTGGCCGCGCCGCTGTATTCAGGCTGGTTTTTAGCAGCGGCATCGTCGATGATCAATTGGACGTTCGCGCCGAGAGCGTAGTAGTGGTTGCGCCAGAGTTGCCCGGCGGCGTCGGAAGCCGTGAGGTACCCGTGGCGATCCCAGGTGTCGTTGGCCGAGGCTTCGCCCCAGTTTTGAATGTACTTGCCGATGTAGCGGCTATCAAATTGCTCGCCCTGGGCAATTTGAGCGAACATGGGCGGCAGCAGGGCAAACCCTTCCGCTACCTGTGGGTCGGACGGGTCGCGGTTGATATCGAGGTACTTGTCGCAACTTGAGAGAAGGAGCAAGGCCCCCAAACCCCCGAAGGAGGCTTTTCGTAGCCATTTGAAAAAAAATCTGTTCATATTTTTAAACGGAAAAGTTTCATAAAAGCCCCCTTCGGGGCGATACAACGTTGCTGGTGAGAGACTTAAATAAGCCCCCTTCAGGACGGCCCGACGGGTCGGTTTAGGAGCTGGCTTTAAAGCCCAATCCGCAGTCCAAACGAAAATCCGCGTGGCAGGGAGAGGGTTCCGAAGTCAAAACTGCCTGCGCCTACGCCGCCCGAGGTGGCCGTGGTGCCGTTGACGTTGGGGTCGGCCCCGGTGTAGTTGCTGAGCAGAAACAGGTCGGTGCCGTTGACGAACACGCTTACTTGTTTAAACACCTTCGTCCGCGAAAGCAGGCCCGTGGGCAGATCGTAGCTCAGGCTCACGTCGCGCAGGCGGAGCCAGTTCACGTCTTTTTCCACGAATTCCGATTCCGGAATCGAGGTGTAGTAATCGGGACGTAGAATCGGCACCACCTGGATCGTGTTGGGCGTGGGGTTGTCACTGTCTTCCTTGCCGTCGCGCAGCACACCCTTGAAGGTCACCGGCGTTTCGCGGTCGAGCGATTTCAGGCTCAACCCGTTGCGCCAGAGGTACATGGC
>JAJAZB010000346.1 GCA_026785975.1 Cytophagaceae bacterium
GTTCCGGCTTTTATTTTCCTTCAAATTCCAGTTAAACGTATACTTTGTAGCCTGCTTTCTTAAGAATGTCGGCGATGAGGGCGTAATCCAGGTCGAGGGTGTACCATACGCCCCCGCCGTAGTAGGTTTTGGCCTGCACGAACGTCGTGTACGGGGCAATGGCGGCGAGTTTTTCGTAGGGTGCCTCCAGAAAATTACCCGTGTCCATCAACACGCCCAACCACGGTGAATCAATCGCCTTGCGGATACGCAACAGACCTTCGGGCGTGGAGGTGAGGCCCCAGTGATTTTCGAGAGCCAGGTGTACGCCGCACTCGGCTGCTTTGTCGAGGCACTGCCGGGTACAGTCGATGGCCCATTTGAAGGCATCGTCTTCGGTGTAGCCGGGAATGGCCGCCTCAATGCCCCGGTTTTTCATGTACTCGTCAAACGATTTGGTCGTGTTCCAGCGGCCTGAGTTGAGACGCATACACGGAATGCCCAACTTGTAAGCCAGTTCGATGCAGTGGAGGGTGTGCTGTACATTTTTCTGGCGCTCATCGGCATCGGGCGACACGAAGGATTGATGCACCGATAGCGCAATCAGGTCCACCCCGTTGGCGAAGGCGTGGCGTTTCAATTTTTGCAGGTACGCATTGTCCTCACTTTCCATCTGCCGGTGCAGCACGTCCACGCCCTCCACGCCGAGGCGGGCGGCTTCGTCAATCACGTACTCGATGGGTACTTTGGGCGTTTTGAAATGCCAGTACGAATAGCTGGCGAGGCCCAGGCGAATGCGATTTGCACGAAAGAGAGTCTGAGGCAATTCGGCAGAAGACAGCGACGGAGCAGTTAAGGCAGCGGCACCGGTCAGACCGGTTTGGAGGAAGGAACGACGGGTGGGCATAGCGTGGGAGGGGTTTGGGAGCAAGATAAACAAAACGTATCGAACCGGCCAAACCTCTGATCGCAAGTCACCGATTTTATTAAAAAAGCCAGCCGACAGAATCTGTCGGCTGGCTTTTTTAATAAAATCGGTTCTCGTTTAGCGTTCGCGGCGCACGTAACCCGGTGCCATTTCTTTGTATTCATCCAGAATCTGGCGGGTGGCGGCTTTCAATTCGCGGTCTTCGAGCGGTTCGTTGCTGGCCATCAGGCCCGAGGCGTACCCCAGCCAAACCGAGCGGTTGAGGTTTTCATCGACCATTTGAATGAGCAACGTCCCTTTTTTCGGATTCTTCCTGGCCAGGTAACTTCCCAGACCTGGCTTCTCCGTAACCAGCCGCGACTCGCGCCAACGGCAATTTTTCCCGTACAACGAAAATACAATCGCCAGATCAGCATTTGTTTCCACTTTGCGGTAACCCCGGGCTTGCATCTGTTGGTCTATTTCGTCCTGCACGGCTTGCTGCTGTTCGGCAGAAAGGGTTCGGAAATCACCACTTTGCAAGATGGCGTATGTTTGGTTGAGCGAAGGCCCGGGGAGGTAATCATCGTTGACATCGACCCGGGCACGTTGGCTGACGCAAGCGGCTCCAAGCCAACCCAACGCCAACACGACCAGTAGTTTTTTCATCAATTCCGCGCATAAAAATGTGAATAGTTCGATGGGAGCAAACTTAACAAAAACTTTATCATAATTTAACAATTTAGTAACATTGAATTTTTGGAAATGAGTGAGTGGTCGAAACTCAAGTGGGATAAAATTATTTTTTTAGAAAGAGTCTGACTTCTGGCGAGAAACACTCGGGCTGTTTTATAGCGAACGCTTTGAAGTCTGATTCTGAGATTTTCGCGGTTTCAACCACACGGTGTCCGCCGGAATAAGGGGCATCTAACTCAACTCGCACCAATATCCAGTGCCGTTTACTCAAACAGCGGAACATCGTGTCTGATAACCCATTATCTTTCCGAATACTTAGGTAAACCGGCAAAAATCAAATGTATGAAACCTCACATGAAAACCGGCCTTAAGGCCACAGCAATGGCGTGTTTGGCAACCCTGTCGCTACAGGCACAGGTACGGGTCAATAGCCCTGGCCGCGTGGTGGAACGGAACGCGGAGTACCGCGTAAACAGCAGAATTGACCAGGGGATCAACAAGGGGCTGGACAAAGTAGAAGAAGGAGTAATCGGTATTTTTAAGAAAAAAGACAAGTCTAAACCAGCCCAAACGGATAGCCCGACCGACAACGCCAACACTAACGGCACCGCTGGTTCGGACGATAGCGCCACCACCAACCAAGCCGGAACCGGCAATCGCGCGGGCAACTCCACGGCACAAGACGAACCAAAAGCACCGGCTACTTTGAAAGCCTACCAAAAATTCGATTTCGTGCCGGGCGAAAAAGTCGTGGCTTTTGAAGATTTTATGCAGGATGCCGTCGGCGATTTTCCCGATAAGTGGAATTCGACCGGCTCGGGCGAAATTGTGACGCTCGACGGAAAACCCGGCCATTGGCTCATGCTCAACAAACAAGGTGAATACCTGCCCGAATTCATCAATAGCCTGCCCGATAACTTCACGCTTCAGTTCGATTTGGCTTCCAACGAAACGTTCAATTTTTATTCGTCTTACCTCTGGGTAAATCTGGTGCAATTGGAAAACCCCGCCAAAGACTTCGCGAAGTGGGGGCAATTTCCCAGTCCGACCGAGGGCGTCCGGGTCGGGTTGCATCCGCGCAGTCCCGGTGTCGGCGAGGGTGACGGGATGACTGAATTTTTTACCTACGCGAAGGGGGAGCAGCTCCTAAAAAATGAAAGCGGGCAACGGGCGTTTGCCACCCCCGCCCGTACCGTGGTGAAGGTGTCGATGTGGCGGCAGAAACAACGGCTGCGGGTGTACGTGGATGAGACCAAAATCTGGGATATTCCCAGAGCCTTTCAGCCGGACGTTGCCTACAACGGCGTGGTGCTGTCGATGACCGATATGCACAACGCCGACGACCGCTACTACCTCAGCAACCTCCGGCTGGCGGTGGGTGCGCCCGATACCCGCAACAAACTCATCACCGAAGGTAAATTTGTGACGCACGGCATTCTGTTCGACGTCAATTCCGACAAAATCAAACCGGAATCGTACGGGACGCTGAAAGACATTGCCAACGTACTCACCGAAAATGCCGACGTGAAGGTGCGCATCGTGGGCCATACCGATGCCGATGGCGACGATGCCTCGAACCTGGCCCTGTCGAAAAAGCGGGCGGCGGCGGTGAAAACGGCACTTTCCACCACGTTTAGCATCGGGGCCGACCGCATGGAAACCGACGGCAAAGGCGAATCGCAGCCATCCGGCCCCAACACCACCGCCGAAGACAAAGCCAACAACCGACGCGTGGAATTTGTGAAATTGTGAGAAGTTGTTTAGGATTTCCTTTTTAGCTAAAAAATTAACGTGTGCGGGTTCACCCTGAGCGGACGCCGCGCGCGGTGGTGCTTGTCACACTGAGCTTGTCGAAGTGCTTTTTTACTCACAGCTGGCACTTCGACAAGCTCAGTGTGACAAACCAATTAACTCATTTTAGTATTTTCAGGAAGTCTCTAAGCAGCTTCTAAGAATAGTCAGATTGTTTTAAGCAACCGATATTCTTCATCCCGCCCCCAGCACCTCGCCCAGCACGGCCTGCATCAACGCCCCCGCCAGGGCTTGCTGCCGGGTGGCTCCGGTTTCGAGCGCCCGCACTTGCCCCAACAAGCCCTCCACCTTCGCCACGATGGCCGCCTGCTCGGCGAGGGGCGGGAAGGGGAAAACAACCAAATTTAAATTTGCTTGATTGAGTTTTGGTTGAAATCCACCCGTGATGTACGGTTTGAGATCAATAGCATTCAAGTAGATTTCGGCGCGTTTCAACGATACTTCGTTAAGGTACTGCAAAACGTGAGCGTGGTTGTTTACCCAAAATTGTCCTCGGGCAATGAAAGCAATAGGGGTTGAACGAGTTACGAGGTTTGCTCCATCCTCGCCAATTAAAAGAAAATCTCCGTTGTGGGTGTATCCGTCAATTTGATCGATCACGCCCGATGCTCCGTAGTAATCGTATTTCTTTTCTTTTCGCTCCCGCTCCGACTGAGAAATCGGGATACGCTCTCCATCACGGTTGATAGAGCATTCCCCCAACCGGCACCAAAC
>JAJAZB010000347.1 GCA_026785975.1 Cytophagaceae bacterium
ACACCAACCCCACTTTTGGCCTGCTGGGAAAAGCCAACGGCCTGGGCGATACGGAAATTACCGGGGATGTGCCGCCGCTGGAAGTGGGCAACCGCCTCTGGAAAGACCTCGACGGCGACGGCATTCAGGATCCCGACGAACCCGGCATTAATGGCGTGAAAATCGAACTCTACGACAACCAGGGCAACAAAATCGCCGAAACTACCACCGCCAACGGAGGCCAGTACTACTTCCGCGCCTTTACCAACCTGGCGACCAGCCTGGCCGACAGCATCCGGCCCAACAACAGCTACAAACTCAAAATCGCCACAACCGACTTCTCGGGCGGGCTGGGTACGGGCAATCTGGCCGGGCTAAAACTCACCCAAACCGACCAGGGCGGCAGCGGCCTGGCCGATCACAGCGACAACGACGCTACCCTCGAAGGCGGCAAGGCCGTCATCAGTTTCACCACGGGGGCCATCGGCCAGAGCGACCACACCCGCGACTTCGGGGTGCAATGCACCGGACTGACGATCAGCGCCCAGGCTACGCCCGCCACCTGCAACGGCACCAATCCTGCCAGCAGTGGTAAGATTACTGTGGGGGCCACCGGGGCTGATAAAGTGGCTTATTCGGCCAGCGGAACCCCATTCTACAGCCAGGCCGTTTCGTACGCGGGCCTGGCGGGCGGGGTGCTCGTGAGCAACCTGCCCAACCCGGCTACTGCGGCCGGGCAGGTGTACACACTGCGCTTTTACGGCGCCGATTCAACGTGTTTTAAAGACACGACCCTGACGCTGCCGTTTACCGATTGCAGTTGCAATAAACCCAGCGCGGGCAACGACCAGACCGCCTGCGTCGGGGTCGATTCGCTCGACCTGGATAACGCCACCGGCACCCAAACCTGGCAACTGGCCGCCGCCTACAACCTGAGCATCAACGCCACGTCGGGCGTGGTGAAAGGGGCCGGTTTGGCCGTGCCCGGCACCTACTCGTTCATTCTGACGGCCAAAGGCGACGCGGCGGTTTGCTCCGACACCGTGAAGGTGATCATCGCGCCCAAACCGACGATTGCCCTGGCCCCCAACTTCCCGGCCTGCCGGGTGGGTGCGGCTCCCACTTACAGCATCAGAATCACGACCGATCAGGCCCCTGGCACCTTCACCCTGACGACCAGCCCGGCCAACGTGGGTATCCTCGCTGCCGACAGCATTTCGGGGATTCTGACGAGTGTGGATAGTTTTTACGTTAAAATCACCGCCAATGCCACGGGCTGCAGGGATAGTTTGCTGGTGAAAGCCCCCAACTGCACGGTGTACGACCTGGCTCTGACCAAAGCCATCAGCAAGTCGCTGGCCCGGGTCGGCGATACGCTCACCTATACCATCAGCGTGATCAACCAGGGTACGGGCCAGGCCACGGGCGTAACGGTACTCGATACCCTCAACTCCGGAGTGCAGTACCTCAGCAGCACCGCCGACCAAGGCAGCTATAACCCCCTGACGCACCTCTGGAACGTGGATAGCGTGGCCGTGGGCGATACCGTCAGGCTGTTCATCACCGTGAAAGTGCTCGCTCAGGGACTCTGGCACAACACGGCGGAAATCAAGACGATGAACGAAACCGACAAGGATAGTACCCCCGGCAACGGCAAAGACGAGGAGGACGACATCGACCGCCGCTGCTTCACGGTACCTTTCGAGGTATGCAGCGGCGAGATGATTGAGGCCGTAGTGCCCAACAATTACACGGGCGTGGCGTGGTTCAGGGCCGAGAATGCCAGCAGCACCCCTATCCAGGTAGCGACCAACACCAACACGTACACCATCACCGGGCCGGGTTATTACACCTTCACGGCCAGCGTGGGTACGTGCCCCAGCGGGGGGTGCTGCCCGATCATCGTCGTTGCCGACGACTGCTGCAAGCCCGATATCTGTGTGCCGTTTACCATCAGCAAAACCAAACGCCTGAACGTTCGGTAAGTTTTTCAGTCAACGTTTTAAGGCTCGACGCACAACAAAGCCCGCCCCGGTTCGCCGGGGCGGGCTTTGTTGTATCCTGGTTTCTACGGCGGTTCCAACAACACCTTCACCTACAAAGGACTAGAAGTAAAGGTGTTTTTTCAGGGCAGTTTTGGCTGTGAAATCCTAAATTTCGGACGCTTCAACCTCTACAATCTTCTTGGCAACAACAACCTGTGATTACGCGCTCATCGGCTCAAAATAACACCAACTATACGGACCAGCACCCCAGAAAGGCAGCTAAAGAAATCGGTTAGGGCGCTATTCAAGCACTTTAAAAAATACACTTTTCAACTGCATTGATATACCAAAACAAAACCTCACATTTCCAATGAAATTACCCGCCTCTACTTCGCTCACCGCTAAACCGTCCTCTGCTTATTGCGTGTAAACGCTTCCGTTCCCGCATTTTTTTACATCCTTTTTGCTGTGAAAAACCCGTATTTGCTCTTCCGGGGGCTACTAAGTATTCTTACCTTGCTCCTGTTTACGACCTGCCAAAAGCAGAAACTGCCCCCCAAGACCCAGGAAGGCAAGAATACCTTTGGCTGTAAAGTGAATGGAAAAGCCTGGATTCCCGATGGTGGGCCGGGCTTTCAAGGCGCCCACGTTGTTCAGGATGTTTATCCGGAACTGGAATGATTGCCGTTTTGTAAACGGCAGGCCGCGCGAGCGGCCCACTGC
>JAJAZB010000348.1 GCA_026785975.1 Cytophagaceae bacterium
CGATGAAAGACGACCACGAGGCGGCCATGAATCTTCTCCAACAGGCGGCCCACGAAAGAAGTCATCGGGTCGCGATTCAGGAAATCATATAAAAACTCCGCACGGCGGTCAACCCGGTTCGTCACGATGGGGAAGCGGCGGTGAAGAAAGTCATTCGCACGATGCGGCTCGAAAACGCCCCGGTCAAGGCCGACCTGATCGCGTGGCTCAGGCGGGTGGAACACGAAAACTGGGAGCGCTTCCACTCGTACCTGTACAGCCAGTCGGATGAGTCGCCCTTGCAGGTTGTGCCCGTTCCTGCCGAGTACGCCGATGACGCGCCCATGCTCGACGGCCGGGAAATCATGAACCAGGCTTTCGACGCCCTCCTGGCCCGCGACCCGCGCCTATTTATCATCGGTGAAGACGTCGGTCGTATCGGCGACGTAAACCAAACCCTGCACGATTTGCAGAAAAAATACGGCGAACTCCGCCTGACCGACACGGGAATTCGCGAAACCACCATCATCGGGCAGGGCATCGGCGCGGCCCTGCGAGGGCTGCGGCCCGTCGTGGAAGTACAGTACCTCGACTATATTTTGTATCCCTTCGCTACCCTCAGCGACGACCTGGCTTGCCTGCACTACCGCACCGCCGGGGGGCAAAAAGCCCCGGTTATTGTCCGCACGCGCGGGCACCGGCTCGAAGGCGTCTGGCACTCGGGTTCACCCATCGGATTGATTCTGAACGGACTGCGTGGGCTGTTGGTCTGCGTACCGCGCAACATGACCCAGGCCGCCGGAATGTACAACACCCTGCTCCGGGGCGACGACCCCGCGCTGGTGATCGAAAGTCTCAACGGTTACCGGCTCAAGGAACGCCTGCCCGCCAACCTGGGTGACTTTTGCCTGTCGTTGGGCGTGCCCGAGGTCTTGCGCGAGGGCACTGACCTAACCATCGTGACCTACGGTTCTATGTGCCGGATTGTGCTCGCCGCCGCCGCGCAACTCCAGGCCGAAGCGGGCATCAGCACCGAGGTCATCGACGCCCAAACGCTCCTGCCCTTCGACCTCAACTACCGGATTCTGGAATCGGTGCAGAAAACCAACCGCCTGCTCATCGCCGATGAAGATATGCCCGGTGGGGCCTCGGCGTTTATTTTGCACAAAGTTCTGGATGAGCAAAAAGCCTGGCGCTGGCTCGATTCAGCCCCGCAAACGCTCACGGCCAAACCTCACCGCCCGGCCTACACCACCGACGGCGATTATTTCTCAAAACCCAACGTGGAGGAAATCTTTGACACGGCCTACGCCATGTTGCAGGAAAGCGATCCAGGGCGTTTTCCGGAACTGTACGGGGAGTAAACGATTATAAAAGCTATGGAAGGGATGACCATCCGAAGCCGGATACTATCCGACCGGTTGAACGACAAGGAGTTAGAGCAGTTTTGCCTCGAACAAAAAGAACTTCGTATCGAGCGGGCCGCTGACGGCACTATTTTTATTATGTCGCCAACGTATTCATTAACCGGGAAAAACAATAGCGAAATCCTGATTCAACTGGGTATTTGGAATAAACGCGAAAAGCACGGGCACGTCTTCGACTCGTCTTCCGGTTTCTATTTACCCAACGGGGCCATGCGTTCGCCGGATGTGAGTTTCATTTCGCACGAACGCTGGCGCGCCCTTTCTGTTGCCGATCGGGAGGGTTTTGCCCGAATCTGTCCGGAATTTGTGGTGGAGTTAAAATCACACACCGATACCTTGTCCGACTTGCAAAAGAAGATGAGCGAATGGCGGGCCAATGGTTGCCAATTGGGTTGGCTGATCGACGTTGCCACCGAGACCGTGTACGTTTACCGTGCCGACGGAGGAGATGAAACCCGGGAAGGATTTGACCGCAATTTGTCGGGGGAAGCAATTCTGCCGGGGTTTGAACTGGAACTAAACGAATTGCGACCATAACCTTGCGCAGCCATTTAGTTGACAATGACAACTTAGCAACGGGTTGTCATTGCTTTTTTTGGGACGTACTTTTGCCGGAACCCTGCCTATTTATGATTCCTGACTTTCAAACGGTAATGCTTCCCATCCTGGAGATTTTGTCGGATAGACAGGAACATAGTATCAAAGAATTGGTCGACGCTGTTGCAACCCAATTCGGGCTTACTGAAGACGAACGAGAAGCGCTTCTTGAAAGCGGAAGTCAGCCGATTATCACCAACCGGGTAAGTTGGGCGAAGACTTATCTTCTAAAAGCAGGCTTAATCAACTCGCCCAAAAGAGGTACATTTCTAATTTCCCCGGAAGGTTTAAAAGTTTTGACTTCCAAACCTGATAAAGTCAATATCCGTTATCTAAGAAATTTCACTGCCTTTCAGGAGTGGCAAAGTACCTCAAAACCCCGGAAATACGAAGAGAAAGCAGCATCAGATGATACTGAGGAACTTGAAGTCCTCAAAACACCTCAGGAACTGCTCGAACTTTCGCAGGCAAAATTGAGGGAGGAACTTGCTTTTGAGGTGCTGGATAAAGTCAAGAGTTGTTCTCCCGCGTTTTTTGAACGACTGGTTGTTGACCTGCTACTTAAAATGGGCTATGGCGGTTCGAGAAAAGATGCCGGGCAGGTTTTAGGTAAAACTGGTGATGGCGGGATCGACGGAATAATTAGTGAAGATAAACTCGGCCTTGACGTAATTTATATCCAGGCCAAGCGCTGGAATGGCCAAGTTCCAGTTTCAGAAGTTCGGGATTTTGCCGGTTCGCTCTTAGCAAAACGTTCGAATAAAGGAGTTTTTATAACGACTTCTAATTTCCCCCAAACGGCCTTCGATTTCGTAAAAAGTACGGGTCAGCGCATCGTTTTAATGGATGGTAAACAATTGGCTGAGTTGATGATTGAGCACAATGTGGGCGTTTCAATACGGGAAGTTTACGAACTAAAACGAGTTGATTCAGATTATTTCGAAGAGATTTAATCAGATTGAAAAAAAACGTGGCCAATCAACCTAAAAATACCTACTGGTCGGACATCCGGGAGGGCATCCGTACCAGCCTGAAGGGCCTGAGCCTGTCGTGGCGGCACCTGAAGAACGCCCGGCACCGGCACGCTCCGACCAACGTTCAGGATCCAACGTACTTTGACCAGGCGACCGGCCTGGTGACGTTGCGGTATCCGTACGAAGTCATCCCCGTACCCGATCACGGGCGGTATCGGTTGCACAACGAGATGGATGATTGCATCGTTTGCGACAAATGCGCCAAAGTGTGCCCCGTCGACTGCATCGAAATCGAGCCGATACGCGCCACCGAAGAGGTAGGCCGGGCCTCCGATGGTTCGCCCATCCGGTTGTACGCGGCGAAGTTCGACATCGACATGGCCAAGTGCTGCTACTGCGGCCTTTGCACGACCGTTTGCCCGACGGAGTGTTTGACCATGACCAAAACCTATGATTACAGCGAGTTTGATATTGAGAACATGAACTATCATTTCGCCAACATTTCACCCGAAGTAGCCGACGAAAAACGCCGGTTGTACGAGCAATTTGTGGCGGAAAAAGAAGCGGCAAAAGCCCAGACTAAGGAACAGAGCGTCGAAAATCAGGAGTCTCCGGCACCCCGGCCAGCGGCGCGTCCGGTGTTTAAACCCGGTTTGGCGAAACCGGTAAATGAACAAACCCCAAGTCAACCGGAAGAAGAGCAGCCGGAAGTGCCTGCCGACGAAGTGCCAAAACCAACCGAACCGGTCGCGGGGGTACCCAAGCCTCGCCCGGTTTTTAAGCCCACGATGAAGCGTGCGGAACCGCCCGTACCTGCTGAGGAATCAAAGCCAATTTCGGACGAAATAATCGTTGAAAACGATCCGGCTCCGACCGGAGGTCGGAGCTACCCGAAGTCCCGGCCCGTTTTTAAGCCCACCTACAAAAAATCCGATCCACCCGACACCCCCAACAACCCCTCGTGATTGCCATTGCGTTTCTGTTTTTTTAGTGCTGACCCTCGGTTCGGCGGTGGTCGTGCTGCTGAGTCGCAACGTGTTGTATTCGGCGTACAGCCTACTGCTTACGTTTGTGGGGATTGCGGCGCTGTACGTGTTGGCGGGGGCCGATTTTCTGGCCGTTACCCAACTGATGGTGTACGTGGGCGGTGTACTCGTGCTGCTGGTGTTCGGGGTGATGCTGACGCACCGGGGCGACGCACAAAAGTCCGTCGCTCAACGCGCCACCGAACCCAACGTGGTGCGCACGAATCATGGGCGTACCCTGGCCGGTGTGCTGGTGGCGGGCGGGATGTTTGCCTTGTTATTTACCGTCATTCAAAAGGCTGATTTTACGCGAAACGAGGCTACTTTCTACGATCCGATTACCCGCGTTTCAACGGTACCCGACGTGGGCATTCACCTGATGACCGACTACGCCTTGCCCTTCGAGGTTGTCGGGGTGCTTTTGCTGGCGGCGCTCATCGGGGCGGCGTATCTCTCTTCAATTAGGAATTAGGAATTGCCGAATCAGAAATTCAGAAAAGTCAATTGGAAATTAGAAATTATTGAATTAGAAATTGGTACTGATGCCTGTTTTCTACCCTCTGCTCGCCGTCAATTCGGCTATTCCACTGTCGTACTTCGTGCTGGCATCGGCGGCGTTGTTCAGTATCGGGCTGGGCGTTGTTGTCGTTAAACGAAATGCCATCGTGGTACTCATGGGCGTCGAACTGATGCTCAATGCCGCCAACCTCAATCTGGTGGCATTCAGTCGCTACGACCCGGATTTGAAAGGGCAGATGTTCGGCCTGTTTGTCATTGTCGTGGCGGCGGCTGAGGCGGTGGTGGCGTTGGCCATCGTGCTGCTGGTCTACCGCCGTTTTCAGACCGTTGATCTGGACGAAGTCAACGAAATGAAACGATAAAATGATTCGATTTTCGGAGGATTCAATGGCTTGAAAACTGGTTTCTAATTCCTTATTTTTGTCCGGTTTTTGCCGCTTTATTCTACCACATTCACACATATTTGAGGGATATCGACAATTTACTGAGGTGAAGCATGAATCAAATCGTTGATTTTTTCCGGCGTTTAACCGACACCGACGACTGGCCCGCCCGATGGTTTTGCGGGCGTTGGACCGACTTTCACGGCTGGCTCTACATCGCCTCGGACCTGACCATCTGGCTGGCGTACATGGCCATTCCGCTGATTCTAATTCGTTTTTTGCTGGTGAAAGACGGCGTACCGCTGGGCCGGGTATTCTGGCTGTTCGGGGCATTTATTTTGCTCTGCGGCCTTACCCACCTGATCGACGCCCTGATGTTTTGGTGGCCAGCTTACCGGCTCAACGGCCTAGTGCGGTTTCTGACCGGCGTTGTGTCCATCGGAACGGTCATTGCTCTGTTCAGGTACTTCAACGAGGCCGTTGGGCTAAGGACTTCCAAGGAGTACGAACATGAACTTTCGTACCGGCAACAGGCCCTGCACGAACTTTCCCGATCCAACGAGGAGTTGCAGCAATTTGCCTACGTGGCCTCACACGATTTGCAGTCGCCCCTCAAAACCATCGAAAACTACCTGGCGCTGCTCGAACGCAAATACGGCAATGACCTCGATGACGACGGGCGCAAACTCATAGCCGTGTCGACGGGTGCCGCCGGACGAATACGCACACTAATCAACGATTTGCTGGATTTCTCGCAGGTGGGCAACAGCGCCGATTTTACCGAAGTCAACCTCAATCAGTTGGTCGAGGAAATCCTCAACGAGCTCCAGGAGGACATTCAGGCCGTTGGGGCCACGGTGCGCGTGGGGCATTTGCCGACCCTGATGGCCCACCGTACCGACCTCAAACAAGTATTTCTAAACCTCATTTCCAACGGCATCAAATACCAGAAGCCGGGGGCGGCTCCAGAACTGGACATCCAGGTGCAAAACCAGGGCGATACCTACCGCTTCGCCATCAGCGACAACGGCATTGGTATCGAGCCGGAGTACCACGAACGTATTTTCCAGGTGTTTCAACGCCTGCACGGGCGCAATCAGTACCCCGGTACCGGCATTGGGCTGGCTACCTGCAAGAAAGTAGTCGAGATGTACGGCGGGCAAATTGGCGTGGAAAGCACACTCGGCTCGGGCAGTACATTTGTTTTTACGATACCAAAAAAGATTAAAACCCTGAAGCATTATGCCCAAGCCGATCCGTTGTATTCTGCTGGTTGATGACGACCCCGACGATAATTTTTTGCACCAACTCGTCATCGAAGAAGCGGACGTGTGCGACGAAGTACACGTTTTTGAAAACGGATCGGAAGCCCTGCGCTTCCTGGCTCAACCTCATCGGGAGGTTTGCTCGGAACCGGACGTGATTTTGCTCGATATCAATATGCCGGGTATCAATGGATTTGAATTTATGGACGCATATCAACGATTGGTACCATCCATGTCGCATCGTCCGGTGGTGCTAATACTCACTACGTCGAGTAATCCCGCCGACCGGGCGCGGGCCAATCAGTTTGCCGATGTGAGTGGCTACCACGTCAAACCACTTACCCCCCAGATTATTCAGGAAGTCGTACAGCGCTATTTTGCTTAAGATAACTCCGGACAATTTAATTTTCAACTCGTAGGGGCAACCCTTGCGGTTGCCCCTACGAGGATTTTTTGTCCTTACTTTTTCCGAATCGGCACCACGACCTCGCGGGTATCCCAACTGAGCAGCATATCCGTCCCGCCCGGTTGGGGGCGGAAATTGATGGTAAACTGCTGCACCGTATCGGGTAGCGTCCTCACCGGAACGGGGACACGAAACCGATCACGGGAGGGGTCATATTCGGTACCCCACTGCCCGGTTTCATTATTGATAACGACCTGCCAGTTGTCCGGTCCCGGAATTGTCCAGAGCGTGTACCGCCCGGCGGGCAGGGCCTGACCCGCCAGCGTCACGTTGGGTTCGATGGTCAGCAGGGTGGCTTCGTTGGCGCCCGTGCGCCATACTTTGCCGTACGCCACGAGGGCGCGACTATCGGCATCCCCAAAAATCAACCGCCCTTTCTTGGCGGGTTGGCAATAATCTACTTTGACGGTCAACTCATTTTCGTTGAATTCAGCGGTCGCTTCCGGACTAAATTGTTTGGTGTATTGCGTCTGAAAATAGCTGTAAGTAAAATACCCGACGGCCACCAGTACCAGGACGAGCAGGAGAATACGAAAGGGTTTTTTCATGAAAAATAATGCGTTGGCCCCGAAAGTACGAAGGCTTTGGGCAACCTCAAAACGCAAAAACCGCCCGACAACGCTCCGCATCGAGCAAAGACCAGTTGCTTGCGAGTTCCATACTGGTTTTGGCATTGCTTAGTTCCTGCTGGTAGGCGGCTTTAAGTTCGCGGCGCTTGATCGCTTCCAGAAAGCGCCGGGCATCGTCGCGGTTTTCCAGAATCAACTCGGGTACGGAGGTCGGTTGGCCCGCGTCGTCTTTGGCCACCATAGTAAAATAACTCGTGTTTGTGTGCTTGCTCTGCCCCGTTTTTACGTTTTCGGCCACCACCCGGATACCAATCACCAGCGACGTGCGACCCACATAGTTGACCGAGGCGTGGAGCGATACCAACTCGCCCACCTCGACCGGTGCCAGAAAATCGACGCCTTCCACTGAAACCGTCACGCAGTACGTACCGGCGTGGCGGGCGGCGCAGGCGTAGGCCACTTTATCCATGAGCGAGAGCAGAATACCGCCATGAATTTTCCCACCAAAATTGGCGTAACTCGGAATCATCAACTCGGTGAGCGTCGTGCGTGAGTGATGGACGGACAAAGCGTCGGGCATGGTTGGGTTGGGGTTTGAGTGGGTTAAAGACACTCCGACCGGTGACTATCCAGTCCGAGGTCGGAGCCACTTCGGAGTTACCTTAGTGCCTGCACGGGTACGGCCTCCATGTCGGTGTACGAGTGATTTTCGCCCGCCATCGCCCAGACAAACGAATAATTGGCCGTGCCACAGCCCGAATGGATGGACCATGGCGGCGAAAACACGGCTTGTTCGTTGGCGACTACGAGGTGGCGGGTTTGGTCGGGCTGGCCCATCAGGTGAAATACCCGCTGGTTTTCGGGCAAATCAAAGTAGAAATAAGCCTCCATCCGGCGGTCGTGGTGGTGGGTGGGCATGGTATTCCAAACGCTGCCGGGGTGCAATACCGTCACACCCATAATCAGTTGGCAACTGGCCAACCCCTCCGCGTGAATGTACTTGTAAATGGTGCGCTGGTTGGCCATTTCCGCCGTACCCATCTCGACCGGAGCCGCTTCCTCGCGCGTCAGGCGGCGGTTGGGATATGCATGGTGCGCGGGAGCCGAGGCCATGAAAAACCGGGCGGGATTGGCCACGTCGCGACTAATCAGCGCGACCTCGCGGGTGCCTTTGCCCAGGTACAGTCCGTCGAGTTTATCCAGGGCAAACTGTTCGCCATCGGCGACGACCACGCCTGCCCCACCCACGTTGACCAACCCCAACTCCCGGCGTTCGAGGAAGAAATCGGCCTTGAGTACCTCCGGGTAGGCGGGCAGCGTCATGGGCGCATCGATGGGTACGGCCCCGCCCACCATAAACCGGTCGTAGTGGGCGTAGGCGAAGTGAAACCGGTACGGCTCCAGAAGGGTTTCGACCAGAAACTGGCTCCGTAGGCGCTCGGTATCGTACTGGCGAACATCATCGGGGTGGCAAGCGTGAAGGATCGTCATGGATGAAAAGGGGTAGAAATGAAAGAGAAGCGACTTCGCTTCCCTACAAAGATAGGGCGTGGCTTTTGTTACTGCTTGGAAAGCCTCGTTTGACAATGGATATTTGCGGTTTGAATTTATCGTTTCTGCATGACCCTGGCTTTGCTCGTTCTCATTCTGCTCTTGCCCCTGGCCGGGTTTCTGGTGTTGAGTTTTTTGCAAAAAACAGATCGACGGGTCGGCACCTGGGCGGGACCGTTGGCGTGTGCTTTGACCACGGCAGGACTGGCCCTCTCAGTGCTCCTGGGGACGCAAAACGAAGAAAACCGCCCGGTTACCCTTGACTTCAACTGGTTTCAGTTGGGTGATTTACCGGTTCGCTTTGGGTTTTACCTCGACAGTTTAACGGCCACGATGTTGCTGCTGGTCCACGGCATTGCGCTGCTGGTGCAGGTGTATTCGCTGGGTTATTTGGAAAAAGAACCGGCCAAAACCCGCTATTTTGCCTTCCTGCAATTTTTCGTCGCCGCCATGCTTCTGCTCGTGGTGACGGACAACTGGCTGGTGTTTTACATCGGGTGGGAGTTGGTTGGGCTGGTTTCGTACCTGCTCATTGGCTTTTGGTACCGCCGACCCGGGGCCGTTCAGGCCGCCAAAAAAGCCTTCCTGATAAACCGCATCGGCGACGTAGCCCTGTTGCTGGGCATATTCGGCATTTTCCGGGAAACAGGAAGCCTAAACTTTTCACTTTTCACTCTTAATTTTTCACTTCCCACTTCCCTGCTGCTTTTCGGGGGTGTGATCGGGAAATCGGCGCAGTTTCCGTTGCACACCTGGTTGCCTGATGCCATGGAAGGGCCTACGCCGGTGTCGGCGCTGTTGCACGCGGCCACGATGGTGGCGGCTGGGATTTTTCTGCTCGGGCGGGTACAACCCGGTTTAGCCCCGGATGCCCTGGTCGTTGTGGCGGGGATTGGGGCAATCACGACGGTGTTGGGCGCGGTGTACGCACTGGCGCAGACGGACATCAAAAAAGTGCTGGCTTACTCGACCATTTCGCAACTTGGCCTGATGGTGCTGGCGATGGGAACCGGTGCCCGCGACGCGGCGCTGTTTCATTTGCTGACCCACGCGTTCTTCAAAGCGGGGCTGTTTCTGGCGGTGGGTTCGGTTATTCACGCCCTGCACCACGAGCAGAATATGCGACGAATGGGCGGGCTGCGGCATAAACTACCTCTGACGTTTGCTGGCTACGTGGTGTGTGCGGCGGCGCTGGCGGGCCTGCCGCTGACTTCAGGGTTTTTATCGAAAGATGCGATCATCGCGGCGGCGTTTGGGTGGGCCGGAGCGCAGGCCAACCCGTTGGGTTACCTCGTGCCGGGGGCGGCGCTGGCCTCGGTCGCCCTGACGGCGGCTTACCTCACGAGGCAGGGCTGGTTGGTATTTTTTGGTGCGTACCGGCAAAAAGCAGTACCCGTTGAGCAGGTACACGAGCCTCCGTTTTCGATGAAAATCCCCGTGCTGGTGCTGGCGATGTGTTCACTGGGCTGGGTGGTGTGGGTGAATCCCTTTACGCCGGGTGAGGTACCCCTCTGGATCGAAGTTGGAGCCTTGTTGGCCGTACTCGGGGGAGGCGTGGGCGCATACCTGAACCGCAACGCCGAAGAACGTTCGCTGGCGACGTTCGATGTTTTCTATCAACGTTTTTTCGTGAATACTGTTTTGAAAGTCAGTCAGCTTAGTCATCGCTTCGACCGGCGGGTAGTGGATCGGACCGTAGATTTATTCGGGGTAATCAGTGTGGTGTTTGCGCACGTGACGGGGTGGGTGGACCGGGTACTGATCGACGGCGTGGTTAACGGCATAGTTCGACTGGCCGGGGTGATTGGCCAACTCACGCGCCGCCTGCAAGGCGGACAAGCGCAGGGCTACGTGGTCGTTGCGGTGCTGGGGCTGCTGCTACTGGTGGGGTGGATAGTTTGGGTGTAGAGCGAAAAAGGGTTTGAAAGTTGGATGTTTGAAGGTTTGATGGTTGGAGTTGACAACTTTAACCCGTAAATGAACTAGTCAGGAAGGTTGTTAAACCGCGCGTCGGATCGCCAAGAAATCTCAGTGTATCTCTTTTTTCTCTGTGAATCTTGGTGTAATAACCTTTTGAACCCATTCACGTGAACGCTAAAAAAAACGCATGAAAGACTACCAATTTGGCGACTGGTCGCGACTGCTCATTAATGACTTTCCGGGCATTTACCTGCTCGAAGTCTTTGGGCGGACGGTATTCATGTTTTTCCTGATTTTTGCCGCGTTGCGCTCAACCGGCAAACGCACCGTGCAACAATTATCGGCCTTTGAACTGGTGCTGATTCTGGGCTTGGGTTCGGCGGCGGGCGACCCCATGTTTTACCACGACGTTGGGCTGTTACCCGCGCTCCTGGTGTTTGTTGTCGTGATTTTGAGTTATCGCGCAATGACCTACCTGGCGTCGCGATCGGCCCGACTGGGAAACCTGATCGAAGGCTCCTGGGTGTGCCTGATCGACGACGGGGTGTTTTCCATCGAGAATTTTAAAAAAGAGGATCTTGGTCAGGATGAGTTTTTTATGGAATTGCGGCTGCGTGGCGTCGAGCACATTGGTCAGGTGCGGAAGGCGTACATCGAAACGAACGGGGGAATCAGCCTGTATTTTTACGAAGATGAACACCTGAAACCCGGACTGCCGATTTTGCCCGATTTGTTCCTGAAAAAATTTACCAGCAAAACTATTAATGATGTATAAACTATCACCTGTTTGTTGTTGATATTTTTGCTCTGGGCTAAGCTCTGTTTCTTCAACATCAATGTTGTAACGTTTAGCAAGCCATCGCAATGCTTCCACATAACTAAGCTTATCGTGTTCCATTAAAAACGTAATAGTATTTCCACTTTTGCCACAGCCAAAACATTTATAAATTTCTTTGGATGGAGATACAGTAAATGA
>JAJAZB010000349.1 GCA_026785975.1 Cytophagaceae bacterium
CCACCCGTATTCGGGGGTCACCCCAATTTTTTTGTGTGGTGGCGCACCACAAAAATGGCGCCCCACACCTTCCAGTCCGACGACGTTCGTCCCGACCATGAATCTCACACTCATTAAAATTGGCGGAAACGTCATCGACAACCCAACCGCCCGGCAGCAATTTCTGGCGGATTTCGCCGCGCTCGACGGTGCCAAAATTCTGGTACACGGTGGCGGAAAAGTAGCCACGCAGGTGGCCGAAAAGTTGGGCGTCGACACGGTGATGATCGACGGTCGCCGGGTGACGGATCAAGCCATGCTCGACGTGGTGACGATGGTCTACGGCGGCCTGGTCAACAAGCAACTCGTGGCGCAACTCCAGTCGCTTGGCTGCAACGCCCTCGGCCTGACGGGAGCCGACGGCGGCATCATCCAGGCCCGCAAGCGCACGGGTTGGGCGGCGGATTACGGGTTTGTGGGCGACATCGAGGCCGTCAACGCGGATTTACTCGAAAGTTTTCTGCGTCAAAACCTGACGCCGGTACTGGCTCCGCTCACGTTTGACCCCGCGCTGGCTTCGGTACTCAACACCAACGCCGACACCCAGGCGCAGGCCGTGGCCGTGGCACTGGCCAGTAAATTTGCCGTCAACCTGGTCTATTGCTTTGAAAAAAAAGGCGTTCTTGCCGACCCAAACGACGATACCACGGCAATCGCGACGCTGAACCCCGACGAATTTGAGGCACTCAAGGCGGCGGGAGTAGTCAACAAAGGCATGATTCCCAAACTCGATAATGCCTTTGCTGCCCTGCGGGCGGGCGTTTCCCAAGTCACCATCTGCCACGCCGCCGACGTCCGGCAAGCGGTGGTGGAAGGTACCGCCGGTACCCGATTGACGCTTGCTACGCATTGAGAAGTGGGTTGAATTAAATTTTAGACTGCAAAAGGTGCTTTTTAGTCAGAATAGTTTGTGGAAAACCGGAGTTTAGCAGCGCTAAATGAGGATTTTCCACAAACTATTCTGACTAAAAACCCCTCTTTTTCGTACCTAAAATTTAACTCAACCCACTTCTCAGTATTTTTACACGATGACCCAAAAATTACTAAAGTCAACCGTTGAAGCCGCTCTCGTGGGCCTGGCCGTGGGTGATGCGCTGGGCGTACCAGTGGAATTTTGCCACCGCAACATTCTTCGTAAAAATCCGGTCAAGAATATGCGGAAATTCGGAGTGCATTACCAACTCGCCGGTACCTGGTCGGACGATAGCGCGTTGACTTTTCAATTGGTTGAAAGCCTCATTGACGGGTATACGCCGCATACGCTGGCTCGCCGGTTTCTGAACTGGTACCAACAGGCCGAGTGGTCGGCGCGGGGCGTTGTATTCGATGTCGGAATTGCCACTGGAAGTGCCATGCAGCGGTTGGAGGAGGGGATTTCCCCCACGCTCGCCGGGGAGAAAGACGAGTACAGCAACGGCAACGGCGCATTGATGCGGATTATACCCCTGGCTTTCAGCCTTTTGGAAGAGGCCGATCAAACGATTCGTTGGAAAACCGTGTGCGAAATAGCCAGCATTACCCACGGGCACATCCGCTCGGCGGTGGGGAGTTTTATTTTCGTGGAAATGGCGCGGAATCTGCTGCTGGGCCACGACAAACAAAAAGCCTACGAACTGACCCGCACCGAAACCGCCGATTTTCTGGTCGCCCTGCCCGCCCCGGCCAGCGAATTGGAGTTGTTTCAACGGGTTCTTTTTCAAGACATTAGCACGTTGCCCGAAAAGGATATTTACTCCTCGGGTTACGTCATTCACACCCTGGAAGCCTGTTTTTGGTGTTTTCTGACCACCGGTTCGTTTCGCGTCGCCACGCTGAAGGCCGTCAATCTCGGCGACGACACCGACACAACTGCCGCCCTGACGGGTGGCCTCGCGGGCATTGCCTACGGCTACAAGTCGATCCCGGCGGTGTGGTTGGAAGAACTCGCCCGGCTCGACGACATCCGAAACTTAGCCAGCCGGTTTGCCGATTGGCTGAAGGACCGCCCCACCTCAACCCAATGACCCGACTACCCCTGGATACGCTGGCCGTCGATGCCCTTGCGTTATTAAAAAATCTGATTGCCACGCCCTCGTTCAGCCGCGAAGAAGACCGCACGGCGGATTTGGTGGCGGAGTTTTTTCGGGAACGAAATCTGCCGTACCGCCGCAAAAAGAATAACCTCTGGGCGCGAAATCAGTATTTCAACCCCGACCTGCCCACGATTTTATTGAACTCCCACCACGACACGGTTAAACCGAACCGGGGCTGGACGCTCGACCCGTTTACGCCGCTCGAGCGCGATGGCAAACTCTACGGCCTCGGCGCCAACGATGCGGGCGGTTGTCTGGTGACTTTACTGGCGGTGTTCAGTTATTTTTTCCACCGCCCCGGTTTGAAGTACAATTTTCTGATGGCCGCCACGGCGGAAGAAGAAATTTCGGGCACTGAAGGCTTGGAACTCCTGGTTCGCGAGGCCGATTTGCCCCCAATCGACTTCGCCATCGTGGGCGAACCCACGCAAATGCAAATGGCGATTGCCGAAAAAGGGCTACTCGTCGTCGACTGTATCGCCCACGGCAAGGCGGGTCATGCGGCCCGCGACGAAGGGGAAAATGCGCTTTACAAGGCCCTGGATGATATTCAGTGGATCCGCAATTACCAATTCCCGAAGGTATCGCCCGCGCTGGGGCCGATCAAAATGACCGCCACCATCATTCAGGCGGGCAGCCAGCACAACGTCGTCCCCGACCGTTGCCAGTTTACGGTCGACGTGCGCGTGACCGACCAGTACACCCTGGAGGAAGTACTCGACGTACTGCGCGAAAACCTGAAATCAGAAATTCTGCCGCGCTCGGTACGCCTGCGGCCATCGAGTATTCCCGCCGACCATCCGGTTGTCAAAGCGGGTTTGGCGCTGGGACGCAGCACTTACGGATCGCCCACGACATCCGATCAGGCACTCATCGATTGCCCGTCGCTGAAACTTGGTCCCGGCGACTCGGCCCGCTCGCATACCGCCGATGAGTTTATTTACATCCATGAAATTAAGGAGGGTATTGGGTTGTATATCAGGATATTGGAGAAGATTGTCTAATTTGTCTGAACCGTGCGGCGGACCGCCTTGATTTACGGGATTTTAGGATTACGGAGATTTCTGTAAATCACTTTTACGACTTCTAATTACCTAAGGC
>JAJAZB010000350.1 GCA_026785975.1 Cytophagaceae bacterium
AAACCAGATGATCATGATCGGCCCAAACAGCCGCCCCAGCCACTGCGTACCGAACTGCTGCGAGACGAAGAGCAACACCAGAATCCCGATGACGATGGGCACCGTGTCAAGTTTGGGGTAGTAAATCAAAAGCCCTTCGATGGCCGAAGACACCGAAATGGGTGGGGTGATGATGCCGTCGGCGAGCAGGAAACTCCCCCCAATAATGGCCGGGTAGAGCATCCACCGGCCGGTGTGGCGGCGGATGAGCGTGTAAAGTGAAAAAATGCCGCCTTCGCCTTTATTGTCGGCGTTGAGCGTGATGATGACATACTTGAGCGTCGTTTGAAACGTGAGCGTCCAGAACACCGCCGACAGCGCTCCCAGCACAAGGGTTTCGTTTAACACCCGCTCGCCCATCACGGCTTTGAATACGTAGAGCGGCGAGGTACCGATGTCGCCAAAAACAATCCCAATGGCGATGAGCAGACCGCCGGGCGTAACTTTATTTAGAGAAATGTGCGAATCGGAGGACATGGAAAAAAATGGGGAGGCGACAGTTTTGGCTCGGACAAAAGTAGACGGAAGTTGTAAAAATGCCAGCTATTCGGTTTTAATCGTTGTCGCCCGTCCGGTTTCGGCGGCTTTGTAAATGGCTTCGATGACCCGTAAATCGGCTAAACCTTCCCCACCCGACACAGGATTATGCCCTGAAAAATACACTGCGCCACGTCGTCGAGGAGAAGTTGCGGGGCAAAAACGCTGGGTAGTTCCATTGGCCCTTCGTGGGTGTAGCCCTGCGGGGTTTCGTAGCCAAACACCCGTTCCCGGCCCAGCCGCGCCACTTCCCGGTGTACCGGGTCGACGTGCAACCGTAACCTACCGCCAGTTGGACTTCGGCGTTCCGGCAGGCTTCAATCATGGCTTCACAATCCCGGACCGAAATGCCGAGCGGTTTTTCGCATAGTACGTGTTTGCCCGCTTCGGTAGCTTGCGGCACAAATTCGGCGTAGGTGGCGTTGGGCGTGACTACGTACGCGAGGTCGATGTTGGGGTTGTTGCGGCAACTGCCAAACGTTTGATAATCGTAGCAATTCTGCCAGGGTAAATCGTAGCGTTGCTGCCATTCGTGCGCGTGATTGGGATCGCTGGTCACTGCGCCGACGAGCTCGCAAAACTGGCTTTGCTGAAGCGTCGGGGCGAGTTGATCGTAGCTGTATTTTCCCAACCCAACCAGCACTACGCCCAACTTGCGGCCGGGCCGGACGTACTGCTGCAAGGACGAAGTAGCCGGAACGGGCAGGAGCACGTCGCTGGGTTTTTTACGTTCGGTAGCGTGGTGTTTCATTCAGAAAAAGACGAATGATATGAAACTCCATGAGCAAAAATGGTCCAGTAAACCAATCGTAACCAATGTCACGCAGGCGAGCAAAATGCCCGTCATTGCGAGCGGACGCCGCGCGGGAAGGAACGAAGGCTGCGTTTTTTTTGCGAAAATTTATTCATAATCAATGGGTTAATCCCGGAAAAATCAAACCTTGCCGGTACCGGTCTATCTGTTCTACTGCGATAAAATCCTGAAGGGATACGTCGCTGCGGGGCGAGTTGTGGGCGTCGGTTACCAAGCTCTGGGCCTGCAACAAAGCCTCGGCGTAGGGCTGGTACAGCACCCGGCCCGGATGCTGACCGGGTTTTAATTCGATGTCAACGGTGGTGGTCGCTACGGGAGCCGCATCCCACAGGCCCGACGTGTGCCAATGGGTCGTGAAATCCCAGTCGGGCCGGTCAATGATCGGGTACAGACAAACACCCCACAACGGCACGCCCAGCCGAATCAAGACCGCACATTCTTCGCTGATGGCGCGAATCCATTGGGGCCGATCCTCGCCGGGGTGACTGGTTTCGGTCAATACCACGGGCCGCTGATAGCGGGCGTAGGCTTCGAGCAACAGGCTATGGAGCGAACGCCAGCGGGGGTCGAATGGCGCGTTGATCCAGGGTAAAAACTGGTGCGTGGGCACGGTCCACTGGTTGTTGTAATAATAATTGAAACCCAGAATGTCGAGGTAATCGGGTGAGCCGCCCAATTCAGGGCACATCCGACCACAAAGTATATCGACGGCCTGGTATTGATTTTGGTGCGCGAACGTGGCATAGGCAATCTGCTCGGGCGTTGCATCGAGAGGCGGCACCATGCTCACGAGCGGCTCGGTGGTCAGAATACGCACCCTCGGGTCGGCCTCGCGCAACGCCACGACACCTTCGATATAGGCTTTCATCAACCGGTATTTTACCTCCCAGCCCTGCCCGATACAGTAAGGCGACGTGCCGCGCGCGTCGCCACCCAGCCACGAAATAAAACTCACTTCGTTGATGGGCGTCACGATGAGCGTACCGTCGGGATCGTGCGACCGGTAAAACTGAACGAAGGCCCGGCACAGCGCCGTAAACCGGCGAGCAAACAAAGGGTGCAGGGGGGTCAGGTCATCGGGATAGCCGAAATGGCACAAATCCCAAACCTGCTGAATGCCCTGGGCGCGGCCCCGCGCCAGCATCATCGCGACCGTGCTCCAATCGTACTGGTACGGCGTTTTCTCGATTTGGCTCCACCGGATTCCCTCGCGCACGGTGCGAATTCCGAACGGGCCGAGGTCGCGATAATCCTGGTCGAGCCGTTGCAAATGACCGGTCAGGTGCAAAAAATCAACGCGCTGGCCGAAGGCGTTGAGTTGGTCAGTACATTCGTACCCGGCCATCCAGAACGAACGAAAAGGGTTTTTATCGAAATTATCTGGGGTAATGGGGTTGGGCATAGCTGGATTGTAGTCACGGGAAACGTGTGTACAAAAAGTATGCACGGGCAAATTGGGGGATTCGCCCATTTTTGATAAAACGGAGTGATGACCTGACGATTCCAAACGGCGAACGCGTAGTAAAACCCGTTGCGCGGCTTTATTCTTTCGACAAACCGTCATTCAGGTTTAAATTCCCGCTTTTGGTGCGCGGATTAGGCAATCCGTTTTACAAAACTCAAGGTACCGTGTACGTTCTCAAAGCCATCCGCATCACACTTTTCCTGTGGCTATCCGCCGTTGGTGTCAGCGCCCAGTCAATCTCCACGGCCAAACCCTGGACGCAGTGGTGGTGGATGGGTTCGTCGGTGACGCAGCAGGGCATCAGCCAGCAGATGACGCAGTTTGCCAGGTCGGGCCTGGGGGGTGTTACCA
>JAJAZB010000351.1 GCA_026785975.1 Cytophagaceae bacterium
GACGGCGTCCTGCCAACCCAGAATCCGCACGTCCAGGCTGATGCCGATCAATCCATCGCTGTTGAGCACCTCCTCGATGTCTTCGTCCATCAGGTTGATTGTCCAGGGATTGTAGGTAAGGGTTTTGTTGAAAACGCCCCATTCACCGGCGGTGCGGCGGTGGGTTTCGACACTGACTACCGGCGTATTGCTGGCTTTGAGCCGAATCAGTTTCGCCTCGCCGAGCGCGCTTTTCCATTCATCCACCGAGTACCCCGTGACCCCCATGTGGCTGGCAATGATGGGCAAATCGTAGCCTTTGGCCCGCCGGTAGTCGTAAAAATCGAGCCGGGATTTCAGGCCCATGTGTTTGATGTCGATCAGCACGGGGGCGTTTTGCAGTTTTGGCGCGGCGGCGCTGCCCACGTCGACTTGCAGCGTGTAGGCTTTGTCGATGAGGCGCTTGCCGGCGGGCGTGATGCCATCGCCAATCGGATAGGCCGCTTCATCCTTCAGCATTTTTATCCCAAAGGCGTGGGTAGCAATCAGTTGCTCCGGAATGTGCGACAAGTGCGTGATCACCATCGACATTAAATCCAGGTTTTCGGTCCACAACGCCTGCTGCAAATTCTGTAAACTTTGGGCGGGGTCCAAAACTGGATTGGCGATGAAATCGTTGACCAGCGCATCCGCCTGTGCCACCTGGATCGTATCCGTTTTGCCCGGTTGCCCGATTCTTGTGCGGCAGAGGCTGTGGGCGCCTTCCATCGCCAGCGTCAAATACGGGCCACCGGGGGCGAGGGCAGCCGGTTTTTTGCGGGTGAGCAGCGTGATTTTGCCCGCCGCGTTCAGCTTTTTGTAAAGATTCAATTCGCGGATAAACAACTGGTAATACGAAATTTCACCCGCCCGGATTTTCCTAAAATAGTTTTGATCCACCGGACTGGTGAAAAACGCCGAATTCAGGATCATCCCGAACAGCCCTTCTTTTTGGGCAAAAAGCCGTTCAATCGGCGCGATGTTGGCGACGCCCAACGTCAATTTTCCCGCCTCAAGCTGGGTCAGGCAGGATTGACTTTCAAGAATATGGAGGAAGTTTTCTTCGAGAAAATCGGTGATCGGATTGTTTAAATTCATCGGCTCGCGCAGCGTCTCAACGGCGCGGGCGGAGGGGTACTGTGCGTCGAATTCACAGAGATACTGTTTGAAAACCGGATGGAAATGGAAGTCGAAATAGTTGAGAGAAGCCATGACGTTCGGGGATAAAAAGGATGGGGAAAGAGGATTGGCCAACGTCCGTTTACTGTTTGAAAAAGTCGCGGAGCAGGGCTTCCTGTCCGGCGGCGTTGCTCAGGCCCGCCGCAACCGACTCAAACGCCTGGGCCTGCGGACTGATCGTAAACGCTTCCAACGCCAGTTGGCCTCTGGGCGTTAGCGCGTTGGTAGCCAGCATACTTTCCGTTGGGCCACCCCTCAATTTTCGGCGCAGAATATTCCAGATAAAATGCCCCGCCTCCACGATGCCCACGTCTTGGGGCTGATCCGTCGGGGTGTTTTCGTAGGCGTGTTTCAGGGTTTCTGCTGGTGGTAATTCTGCTTTCAGCAAAGCCGTAACGTCGAGTACTCCGGCTCCGTAGATGTCAAACATCCGCTTCGTCCAGCCGGATGGCTTGCGGGCGGTGGCTTTGAGGTTGGTGCGGAATGCCTCGACAATCTGCCAGGGCAGGTAGTTCCGGCTGATGAGGCTATCCAGATGTTTGGCTTTCCAGAGGATGGCCGCCGAGGCCACGTGCGGTGTGGCGTAGCTGGTGCCATTGCCGTACGACATGAACTCATTGCCCTCTTCATCGACCGTGGGGACGTAAACGCTTTCGCCCGGCGCGGCAATGTCCACTGCCGGGCCGTTGCTGCTGCCCTGCCAGGGATCGTCCTTGGGATTTGTGGCGGCCACGGCGATGGTGCCGGGATAAATGGCCGGGGCCACCACCACTTCGACTTCGTTTCCGGCGGCGCAAACCCAGATAACGCCGTTCTCGTAAACCTCGCGGACAATGGCGGCAAACATGGATTTGGGGTAGGTGCCCATGCACATAAACATCACGTCGGCCTGGCTTTGAATGGCGTAGCTGGCCGCGTCGACGAGTTCTTTGCCGCGCCCCAACAGGATGACGGATTTGGCGATTCGGTAGGGAATCAGCCGCGCCCCCGCTTTCCCGGCGAAGGTCAACAGCCCACCATTGCCATCGACGGTGTTCGGGTCTTTGGTCAGCACGCCGCCGATGGCCAGGCTGCCCGTCCGGGTGCCGTGCCCCGGTTGTTTCAGGAGTTTTCGTTCCAGTAAATCGCGGGCATCGGCATCCCGGTCGATGAAATCGAAATCTTTATCCGTGTCGAAACCCGTAAACACTTTGGAGTGGGTCGAATAGCCCGTATCGAGTTGAACGAAGCGCAACTGGCCTACATTTTCAGCAATTTTCCGCCAATCGGGATCTGTCACGCGTTGGCTATCTTCGGGGCAATTGATGGCCACCCAGTTCCACCAGCGGTAGTAGTTTGGCCGGATGGCGATGGCCTTGGTCAGACAATCCGAAGTTTTGAAGGTTTCCAAAAACTTCCGTTCTTCTTCCTGCCAGGTCGTCAAGCCGTTTTTGGTGGCGTTGTTCGTAAACGACTCGAACTGCCCTTCGTTTTCAGACCGTTCGGCCACGCCAATATCCGTCATCGTTTCCAGGTCGGGTTTGCAACTTTCCACGTGGGGGAGGGCCTCGATCATCTGGGCCAGTTCCCAGGGATTGCGGTTGGAACGCACCGTCAGGTACCGCATCCGTTTGATGATGGGGTCGAACGAGGAGGGGATCAGGGGCGTATCGTCGATCAGCCCCTCCACGAGCGTCGCAGCCCGTTGTTCCCAGGCATCCTGCAGGATTTCCGACTCCGCCAACGTGGCTTCAAAATACTGGATTCCGGTCGTGGCCCCGGTGCTCTCGGTTTTTGTGTTGTTTGGAACTGGTCGTGAAATCAGGCCGGGCCGTGGATTTAGATTCGGGCTGGGTTGGGGATTCATGATCGTGACGGAAGGGGTTTGCGCTTCAACAATCTGACGACGGAGCGGCTGCATGGTGTCGGGAACGGGGAGGTTGTTGAACGCTTCGACAATGCAACTCACCCGAACGCCTTCGTTGCCGATCCAGTCGATTGCCTCGTCGCTGTCGCTGGGCTGCACGGGCGAACCATCTTTGCGGAGCCAGTTTCCGGCGGCGTCTTTCCGGGGAATCGAACTGTGGTGCAGCCCCACGACGGCCCCCGTGCCCAGGCCCAACACCGCACTCCCCGACGAGCCGGGCAAGGTATCCGATTCGTAAATCAGGAAATTATCGGTCAGGGTGATGAGGCGGATGTCCTTCATAACTATCTTTTTATAATCGCCCTTGGGGTGTTGAATCACCACGCAGTTCTCGCCTTCGATGATTTTTCCCAACGAGCTATCCATTCGGATAAAGCCGAAGCGGTCGACGGGCGCGCCTTCGGAGCCAGTCGGTTCAACGGCCACCAACGTAAAATCGCGCCCGTCGAAGGGCGAGCCGGGTTTTTCTTTGTACGTCGAGGTGAGGAAAAATAAATCGGGCCGGAGTTTGAAGGAAACCGGCGTTTGAACGTGCCCCGAATCGTCTAATTCGTAGTTGAACTGGGCCACGGAACGACTGGCGATTTCCGCGTCTGGCAAGACGTGATTATTGGTAATCAGTACGTTATGGCTGATTAAAAAGCCCGTTCCGTAGCCGCTCACGCCAAATTTGCTTTGAACGACAATCCGGCAAACACTGGCGGCACTGCGCAAAATTCTACGGATAATCGACACGTCCTGAAAATTAGGCACCCCGTTGATTCGTTCCAGAGCCTGGTTGCGATCGACCTCCGTGCCTTCGCGGGCGATTCGCTTAGCGAGCCGGTTCGGGTCGTTGGTGATTTCGGCTAAAGGAAGTTGCCCGTCCCGATTTTGCTGAATTCCCCGCTGCACCCGTTCGATTTCGGCTAAGTGGGTCACGTAATTGCTGTACGACTGATCGCTGAGCAGGCTCTGAGCCGGATCGAGCAAGGCTGTTTGTGCCACGTTGTATGGGTTTAAGGATGAGGGGTTTGGCAGTATGACTCCGCCCCTGCTTTAGGAAAGGAAATCTAAGCAGAAGGCGGGAAAATCCGTAAAATAGTTAGCGAACGGCAATTCAGTGATCAGTGATCAGTATTTTTAACTGATTACTGATCACTGTTTCAAAAGTGCTACCCCGACGTTGCAGCGCAGGCATTGCCGGGGAGCGCAGAAGTGCTTGTACCACTCGATGGCTCCCTGTGAATCGAAAGCCGAGTTGATTTTTTGGCCTAAATCGGTGTAGATGGCCGTGATCTGATTTTGCTCGGCGGGCAAACTTTCCAGTAGGGCGATGGCGCGGTCGAGTGCCGCCGGTTGGTCGCGTTGCTTGGCGTAACACACCAAAAGGGGCACGACGGCATTGATGAGCAAACTTTCCAACGTTTTCCGGCCCAGCGAAGGGACTGGTGCGGTCGACGGTTTTCCCCAAACGTAGTGCGTTTGCCAGTACGCCGACTGCTGGGCGCTGAGCGCTTTCCGAAGTTCTTCCCCCGATTCATTTTGAACCAGTAGCGAAAAAATACTTGCCTGCTGATCGACCAGCCAGGCCAATTGCGCGAGCCGGACGGTTGGAAAATTGGCGGGTCGCAAACGCATAAATTTCCAGGCTTGCTGGCCGACGGTTTTTTCGAGCAACTTGTATTTGGCCCCGAGAAACTGGAATTCCTTGCGCAACCGGACCGCGTAGTCGTCGGTACAATCGGGCGGCGGGAGCAGACCAGCGGTGCCGAAGAGTAAGGCTTCGATTTGGAAGAGATTGCCGCGATGTTTCTGAATAATTTTCAGGGGCAACGTCTGGGCCAGTTGGCGCATGGGTTCGGCGTTGATTTTCGCGCCAAACGCCCGCGCCAGGATTTGCCAGGCCGTTTCTTCCCAGTCCTGCCCGTTGGCGTTGAGCAACTCTGTGACGGCTTCGGCTTTCGTCTCCAGGCGTTGCATGAGCGTTTTGTCGAGCATCGAAAAGCGGATGATTTCGGCCACCCTACCAAACTGCGCGGCGCAGGGAATCACCTCGCGGCTGGCCAGGAGGGCTTCGTACCGATTGAGCAGGCTGAGGTCGGTGCGGGAAGCCAGCGCCAGGGTGGGAATCTCGGTGCCGTCGTGGCGGTACACCGGGGTGTCGTGCTGCCAAACCACGTGCAGGACCACGTTTTCGTACGCCGGATCGTGCTGGTGCTGGTGTTGAAACCAGTCGGAGGAGCGCCGGTGTAGTTCGATGGTTCCCGCCCATTCCACGTCGCCAATCAACAGGCGGGCTTCCTGAAAATCGGCCCCGGCGTTGGTGTTCAACCGCCCCGGATGGAGGACCATCAAGGTTTCGCCCTGCTCGGTTTGCGGCGCGGTGCGGTCAAACTGTTGAAATTGCCAGAGGTAACTCAGGAAGGTTTCGTTGGGCATGGAGTGGGTGTA
>JAJAZB010000352.1 GCA_026785975.1 Cytophagaceae bacterium
AAAAATTATGAAGCGTTCTTGGTCAAAAAGAAATAGTTACCGAACTTCCCAGTATGGAAACGAAACGCCGAAAAACTCGTAAACCGGCGGCCAAGCCGTCTGCCGCATGGAAGGTAACTGTTGATCCTTCCCTGGGCAAGGCTCCACTTCCGACCGTCATACAAACCAAACTGGATGAAGCCAATGGGACGCTGGCGCGAGTAGGCTTACCCAAAATCGAATCGCTGCAAAATAGGTTGACCGAGCCGACCATTGACCAGAAGTTGGATGAAAAGCCTGGTGACCGGGTGCTTTTCCCCGAAGACTGGCCCGCGCCAATGAAGACCTGAAAAAATAGGGTACGCCCAAAGACGGGCAGTGGACGAAGTAACGTACTCCCCGCCGTCGCTCGTATCTTGCGAGTGACGGCGAGAAAACCATTAATTAAGTACTAAAGCCCAATTCAATTGTATTTTTTCTAATGCTACCCATACCGAGTCACTCATCTTCATGGCTTTAACTAATCTGGTTTGTCGCATCTGCGACAATACCCGCGACAACGTCAGGTACGAAGCCCGCGAAATGATGCAGGGGCTTCGGGAACGGTTTATGTATTTTCAATGCGGTCATTGTCAGTGCCTGCAAATTGAAGCATTTCCCGCTGAGTTGAGTAAATTCTATCCCGCCGATTACGACGGATATAAGCCGCCCAAGCCTTACAAGGGCTTATTTGGGCTTTTACAGAAGCTCCGCCACCAAGCTGCTCTGGGCATTAAACAAAATTATGCGCCCTTCTTTGAGGCACTATATCCGGCCCGATACTACCAGTTTTTCCCAAAAAGTGCTTTGAATCAGAATTCCAAAATTCTGGATGTAGGTTGCGGACGAGGTAGTTTTTTGTATCCGCTTTATGAATTGGGCATTACCCACATGCAGGGAATCGATCCATTTATTCCCTCCAACATTGAGTACCCAAATGGGTATCGCATTGAAAAGAAGTACATTCATGAAGTAACCGGGTGCTGGGATGCTATCCTCTACAACCACTCGTTTGAACACGTCCCCGATCCGCTGGAGAACCTATTGGCCGTCGAGCGGTTGTTGACCCAACAGGGCACCTGCATCCTACGAATTCCGACCGTCTCTTCCTACGCTTGGGAACATTACCGAACGGATTGGTTTCAATTAGATGCCCCGCGTCATTTTTATTTGCATTCATTAAGAAGCCTGAGTATCCTCGCGGAGCAAGCTAATTTAAAGATCGTCGACGTTGTCTATGACTCGACAGCCGCGCAGTTCAAATACAGCGAACTCTATCAAAAGGACATCGCCATGAATGAAACGTCTCCGCGCCCGTTCATAGCTGGGATAGTGAAGGAATTGCTCTGGCAACGACAGGCCCGGAAACTTAATCAGAAAAACCGGGGTGACCAGGCCATTTTTTTCTTGAAGAAAAGGTAATCCTCTCCCCAACTGGCGCAAGTGTGTAGTACCCCCGTTGTTCCGGATGTTTATCCGGAACTTAGATAAGCGCCGTTTTGCAAACGGCGGGACGCGAAGCGGCCAACTTTCAGGCAGATAACTTCCCCGCCGTCGCTCGCAAGATACGAGTGAGCACTTGTAACCACTCCAACTCCATAAATTAAACCGTTACCATGAACGAAAAAACTGCAAAAAACGTGGCCAGGATTTTTTTAGGCAGCACGTTGATTTTTGCCGGTCTAAGCCACTTAACCTTCGCCCGAAAAGCATTCAAGGCGCAAGTGCCTGATTGGGTTCCGCTGCCTAAAGACGACACCGTCGTCTATTCGGGCTTGGCCGAAATCGCGTTGGGCAGCAGTTTGGTGCTGACTGATAAAAAACACCAGGAGGCGGTAGGAAAAGCCGCAGCCGCCTTTTTTACGGCGGTTTTTCCCGGAAATATTTCGCAATACGTCAACCGGAGGAGTGCGTTCGGATTGGATACGGATCGGAAACGGTTTATCCGCCTGTTTATCCAACCTGTACTCATCTACTGGGCGTTGAAGAGCACGGATACGAAGTAAACGGAACGTGATGCCTTCGCTACCTCCAACTAACTGGCGCAAGTCTACTTGCACGACTGGTTCAGGTTTGCAACCCCTCGTGGAACGACCCTCGTGGAACGACCCTCGTGGAACGACTGAACCTCTGCTTTTTGGTTAGTTTGTAACTGTCCCTACCAAGCCAACCTTTCTCATTTCGATTTCAGACTTGTTTTGGCTTACTAACCCTTCCCGCAGGTAATCCGCTTTTTCGGTACCTTTGATCAAACTCAGTGCGGATATGGAAACGATTTTGGTTGAAATTCGGAACCCGAAAGCCAAAAAGCTACTACAGGATTTGGCCGAATTGGATTTGATTGCCCTCCGGCCCACGCCTCAACAACGCTGGCAAGCCTTAAGCGCTCAACTCCCCGACGTACCGGATGAGAAAATACCCGAAGCAGAAATTCAGGCCGAGGTGCAAGCCGTTCGACAGATACGCCAGAAGCAAGCCTGATGCGCCGGGTCATTATTGACACCAACCTGTGGCTTAGCGCCTTGCTGAAAGCACCGCTTCGACAACGTCTCGAAACGGTGCTTTTTCATTCGGATGTGCAAATCGTTGTCAGTACGGCGCTGATGGAGGAACTGACTGAAGTGGCTGCGCGTCCTAAGTTTAAGCGGTATTTTACGGTTGAGCAGGCCACTTAATAAATTGAACTGATTCAGGAGTTGGCGGAGAGGATTGAGCCAGGCAGTCAAGTTCAGGCCAGCCCTGATCCAAAAGACGACTTTTTGCTTGCGTTGGCCCTCGACGCGCACGCTGACGGGTTGCTCACCGGCAACAAAAAGGACTTGCTGGATTTACAAACCTTCGGGGCCACACGGATTCTCACACTAACGCAATTTTTGGCTGAATTAGGTTAATGTGAGCCAGTGCCGATATTTTCAGGACGTTTAGGCCCTCAACCCTTCCCACCCCGATTGATTTTTAAGCACGAACAGTGTTTATATTTGGCCCTCAACTCCGTTCAACCCTTAAAAATCCTCTCCAATGGCTACTCCGTCAAGGTGCATTTTGTGCAGTGGTACGTCCTTTGAACTCGTGGAGCGCACACCCAAAAACGCAATTTTTAAAATGTTTTTTATCCAGTGTGAAAAATGTGGCGGCGTGGTGGGCGTCACCGAGTATTTTCACGTGGGGACGCTGCTGCTCAACCTGGGCAAAAAACTGGGTTTCGACCTGACTAAGGCCGCATAGCCCGTACCGCCCGAATCGGGCCGATTCGGACGAAAGACCACCTCACCGACCCGCGCTTTGCGGCACGAGTTTCAGCATCGGCTTCGGCAGTATTTGAAAGTATGCCGGGTGGAGCGTTACATTTAGGGCCAAATTCCATTTTTTTCAATTCTAAACCTGTTCTCTTTAGATGGCTACCTCAACCTGCGTTAAGTGCAAAAGCACCAAATTTGAAGCTGTTTTACACAATCCCCAAGGCTCCAGTTTCAATTTTATTTTCATTCAGTGCGCGGCCTGTGGCGGTGTGGTGAGTGCCACTGAATTTTACAACATCGGGGCGCGCCTGGATAAACTCGCCAAAAAACTCAACATCGACCTCGACGAGAAGTAAGTTCGCAGGGTTACAAAAACGCGGGAGGGGTTCGCTGAGCGGGCCTCTCCCGCGTTTTTGGTCGGGGGGAGGTTTAGATTACCGCCCGCCCGGCGGTTGCAACAATTCCCGGCGATTCCTGTATTTTTGTAGACCTGTTTTAGCAAAATAGTTTGCCGTGCTCCACCTCTATAAATTTAGTACAGTCCGTTGAAACGTATTCTTTCCCGCCTCGCTGCGGCGTGGCTGGTGGTTGGGCAGATCTTCCTGCTGGCGCCCACCGTTGTGGCTCAGTCGAAGGTAGATCAACTCACCGACCAACAGATTCAGGATTTTGTGCAGAAAGCCCAGGCCAGTGGCCTGACTGAATCGCAGATCGAGCAGGCCGCTGTGGCCCAGGGACTTACACCCGCCGATGTCACCCGCATGAGGGAACGCATCGCCGGAATGTCGGGGGGGCAGAAGCGGCCAAACACCCGCGATACCGACGTCGTGCGGCAACAGCAGGGCGAACTCGACCGCCGGACGCCCCCGGCCCGGCGGGATTCCATCGTCACAAACCGCGATACAACCCGCCGCCCTGCAGTATTCGGGTCTTCGTTTTTCAACAACGCCACCCTGACGTTCGAGCCTAACCTGCGCATCCCCACGCCGCGCGGCTACGTACTCGGCCCCGATGATGAACTCATTGTCGACATTTACGGCAACGCTTCCTACACCTACAAACTGCGCGTTAGTCCCGAAGGCACCATTCGAATTGAAAATCTGGCCCCCATCGTGGTTAGTGGCCTGACCATCGAGGAAGCCCGCGAGCGCATTATCAGTCGGCTCCGGCTGGCGTATTCGGGCCTCAATCGTCCTGGTGGCGGCGTGACCGCGCAAATCACCCTCGGCAGCATTCGCAGCATCCGCGTCAGCATCACCGGCGAAGTGGTCAAGCCGGGTCGGTACACGGTTTCTTCACTTTCCACGGCGTTCAACGCCCTGTATCAGTCGGGTGGACCCACCGAAAATGGTTCCTTCCGCAGCATTCAGGTCATTCGCGGCAACCGCGTCATTCGCACCATCGACCTCTACGATTTTTTACTCCGCGCCGACCAGAAAGACAACATTCTCCTGCAGGACGACGACATCATTCGGGTACCTGATTACGAAGCGAAAGTCGAACTAACCGGGGAAGTACGGCGACCCATGACTTACGAAGTTAAGCGCGGCGAAACCCTGCGCAACGTGCTGGGCTTCGCCGGGGGCTTCACCGATCAGGCCTACACCGCCACGCTCACCCTCCGGCGGAATACGCCCAGGGAACGCCGCGTGGCCAACCTCAGCCCCGACGAACTGGCGGCTTTCGTACCCCTGAACGGGGACCGCGTCACGGTGGGCAAAATTTTGAGTCGCTTTGAAAATCAGGTGCAGGTACTCGGCGCGGTGTTTCGCCCCGGCGAATACGCCATCGAACCGGGCACCAGCACCGTGCGCGAACTCATCGGCAAGGCGGAAGGTCTGCGCGAAGACGCGTTTCTGGGCCGGGCCATTCTCCGGCGCGAAGGGGTCAACCTCGACGCGACCAACATTGCCTTCGATCTGGGTAAAATCATGCGCGGCGAGGCCCCCGATATTGCCCTGCAACGCCAGGATGTCATCACCGTCACGCCGCTGAGCGAGTTGCGCGAAACCTACGCCATCACGATCACCGGGGCGGTCAATCGGGGCGGGCGGTACGCCTACGCCGACAGTATGCGCGTAGCCGATCTCATCGTACAGGCGGGGGGCTTTGCCGAAAGCGCCAGCCCCAGCCGCGTCGAAGTGGCGCGCCGCCTCAAAGACGACACCACCGGAATCAACAGCGCCCAGAGCGTCCGGTTATTCCGCTTTGACCTCGACCAAAACCTGCGCCTCCGCGCCCAGGACGCTGGTTTTGCGCTCAAACCGTTCGACGTGGTGTACGTCCGTAGCGACCCGCGTTACGAAGCCCAGCGGCAGGTGATCATCACGGGTGAGGTGTTGTACCCCGGTTCGTACGCCATTCGTGAAAAGTCGGAGCGCATCGCCGACCTCATCCAGCGGGCGGGGGGGCTTCGGCCCGAAGCCTTTTTGCGGGCGGCCCGGTTCATCCGTCGGGGTGAACTCGTCGCTCTCGACCTGCGCGAAATTCTCGACCGGCCCGATAGCGAAGCCAACCTGCTGCTGCGCGACGGCGATAGTCTGGAGATTCCCAAAAAGACCGAACTCGTGCGTATTCAGGGCGCGGTGCTCAATCCCGCGACGGTCAATTTTCAACGCAACTTCGAGTTGCGGAATTACATCTCGCGGTCGGGTGGGTTTACCGAGCGGGCCATTCGTCGGAAAGTATTCGTGACCTACGCCAACGGCGAGGTCGACCGGACGCGCAATGTGTTGTTTATCAAACAATTCCCCCGCATGGAGCCGGGCGCGACCATCAGCGTACCCACCCGCCCCGTGCGCGACCAGAATGGCCGCTTGAGTCCGGGTGAGCGCGTGGGTTTGTACTCGCTTTTTGGCTCCCTGGTCATTGCCATTGCCACGGTGATTACCCGCTTAAACCCGTAGTTTTGTTAACCAGTCAGCCAATCACGCCCTGTTTTGATGACCAAGCCCCCACCCGTTGTTCAATTGCCCCCTGAACCTGACGACGATGTACTCACCATCGACCTGGGGGCCATCGTTCAGTTTTTCCGGGAAAAACGGGCGTTTATCGCGAAAGTAACGCTTGGTTTTGCGCTCTTGGGCATCGTGAGCGCGCTGCTGGCCTTGCCCGAGTTTACCTCGGAGGCGCGGCTCATGCCCGAATTGAAGTCCAATCTGGCGGGGAATTTCAGCCAGTTTCGTTCCCTGGCCGACCTCGCCGGCGTCAACATCGACAACGTGGGCGGCGAAGCCGAAGCCGTCCGGCCCGACCTCTACCCCAACATCCTGCAAAGCACGCCCTTCCTGATGCACGTCATGGCGCAAAAGGTGGTCGATCCCGATTTTGCCCAGCCCGTGACGGTGGAGCAATACCTGCTGGAAAAAGCCGGAAAAACCCCCCAGGGCAAAGCCCAGCGCATCGTGTACGCCTGGCAGCGAATCCTGGCCCCCGATCCCGAAAAACTCCGCGTCGTACCCGACGCCCAAAACATCAGCAAGGCTATCCGAATGAGTCGGCAGCAGGAAGAACTCGCCAAAAGTCTGAAAAGCCGGATTACGTCGATCCTCGACAAAAAAACGGGCATCATCACCATCAGCGTCAAAATGCCCGACCCCGTGGTGGCGGCTACGCTGGCGCGGCTCACGACCGAGTACCTCACGCAGTACGTGGTGGAGTACCGCACCGAAAAATCCCGGCAGCAGGCCGAGTTTCTGCGTCAGCGCGTGGCCGAAGCCAAGCGCCGCTACCAGTCGGCTGAATACGCTTTGCAAAGCTACCGGGACCGCAACCGCAACTCGTTTCTCAACGTCGCCCGCATCGACGAGCAGCGCCTCCAAACCGAATTTACGCTGACGCAGCAGGTGTACAACGAACTCTCGCGGCAAATGGAACAGGCCCAAATCAAAGTGCGGGAAGAAACGCCCGTGTTCAAACTCCTCGACCCGCCCCAGGTCCCCAATCGCCGCAGCGAACCCAAGCGCACGATCATGGTGCTGGTGTACACGGTGCTGGGCGCGGTGGTGGGTACCGTATGGGCATTCCTCCGACGAGGCACCTGGCGGCGGTATTTCGGCGCGGGAAAGACATAGATTTATTAAATTTTTTCTGTCATCCCGACGTTAGGAGGGACCTTGTATTTCGCCACCCAGCAAGGTCCCTCCTACGTCGGGATGACAAAAAAAGTGATTTATCAAATAAACAACCCCTTGCCCAACTCCATCCGCATCGGCATCCTTGGTTTAGGCTACATTGGCCTGCCCCTGGCGGTGGCCTTTGCGGAACGCTACCCCGTGGTGGGCTACGACCACAATCCAACCCGCATTGCCGAACTTCAGCGCGGGCAGGATCGTACCCGCGAGGTCGATCAGGAAGCCCTGCAAGCGGTGGCCGAAACCCTGACGTTGACCGCCAACCCCGCCGCTCTCGCCGATTGTACCGTATTTATTCTGACGGTACCCACGCCGGTCGATGCCGCCAAACGCCCCGATCTGGGTCCCTTGCTCAGCGCGAGCGCCACCGTGGGGCAATTGCTCAAACGCGGCGACATCGTGATTTATGAATCGACGGTGTATCCCGGCTGTACCGAGGAAGATTGCGTACCCGTCCTGGAGCGCGAGAGTACCTTGCGGTTCAACGAGGACTTCACGGTCGGGTACTCGCCCGAACGCCTCAGCCCCGGCGACCGCACCCGGCGATTGACCGACATCGTAAAAATTACCTCCGGCTCTACGCCCGATGCCGCCGATTTCGTAGATTCGTTGTACCGAAGCATCGTGCGGGCGGGCACGTACCGAGCACCGTCCATTCGGGTGGCTGAGGCGGCCAAAGTAGTTGAAAATGCGCAGCGCGACGTCAATATCTCGTTCGTCAACGAACTGGCGCTTTTGTTCGACCGCCTCGGTCTCGATACGCACGAAGTACTGGCGGCGGCGGCGACGAAGTGGAATTTCCTGCCGTTTCAGCCCGGCCTCGGGGGGGGGCATTGCATCAGCGTAGATCCGTACTACCTGATTCACAAGGCCGAAGAGGTTGGTTATTCGCCGCAGGTGATTGCCTCGGGG
>JAJAZB010000353.1 GCA_026785975.1 Cytophagaceae bacterium
ACCGCGTCGGGCCACCCTTGGGGGTTGCCCGGCAGCGTATTCAAACCACGCCTCAGCCGGGCAATCGAATGGGTTGCCCCTACAAATTTATACTCCCCGCTTCGCATGAAAAACGCGCACTCCCGCCGCCACTTCCTTCAGCAAACTGCCGTGCTCGGTGCCGCTGCATTTCTGCCCCTGGATGTATTCGCCAAAAAATCGGAAATGAAACTCGGCTACTCCGCCATCACCTGGGGTGGCAATGACGCGCAGGCAATTCAGGATATTGCCGCGCTGGGTTTCAAGGGCATCCAGTTGCGGGCCAATACGTTTGGGCCGTACAAAGCCAAACCTTCAGAACTGAAAGCGATGCTGGAGGCAAAAAATCTGGCCCTGCCGATGTTTTCGAGCGGCAACGTCGAGATTGACCCGGCCAAAGAATCAAGCACAATCGATACGCACGTGGCCCACGCCAGTTTTGTGAAAGCACTCGGCGGTATGGCGTTTCAGATGACCAACAACGCTCGCCCGAAAGACCGCCTGCCTACGACTGAAGAATTGAAACGACTGGCCACGGTGATGAACAAAATCGGGCAGCAAACCGCCGACATGGGAATTCAGGCGACGTACCACAACCACATGAACCAACTGGGCGAAACCCCCGAAGAAGTGGACGTGATCGTGCAGGCGCTCAATCCGAAGTACGTGCGATTGCTCCTCGACGTGGCCCACTACCACCAGGGCGGCGGTGACCCGGTCAGGGCCGTCGGGCAGTACAAAGACATTTTGTACGCGCTACACCTGAAAGACACGCAAAGTCCCATCCCCGGCAACCCCGATCCGAAAAAATACAAGTTTGTGGAACTGGGCCAGGGCAATGTCAATCTACCCGGCGTATTCAAAGCACTCGAAAAAATCAATTTCAAAGGCTGGGGCATCGTCGAACTCGACGGCGTACCCGATAAAGCAAAAACTCCGATGCAATGCGGGGAAATTTCGCGGGCTTATTTGAAGGAGATGAAGGTGATGGGATAACGTGCTTTACCAGACTATTTTCCGCACCCGCCCGGACGGAATCGTTTGGTAAGCCTGCCGGTAAAACGCCTCTCGGTCGGTGGGGAGATCGAGTAACTGCCTGGCTCTTGGCTGGTTACAAAGGGTTCCGTTCCGCAAGCCGAGGTAATCTTTGAACGAACTGAATTCCCAATCTTCCATGCGCTCAGTCAAGCGGGTCACGTAAGGGTTTTGGTGAATGTAGTGGAAACACGTCAAGGGGTAATGCTCGTCGGAAATCTCTAAACAGCGGGCATTGGCGTGTTGTTGAAAAAGTGAACCGGCGCGGTTCTGGCGAATGCTGATGGCTTGCGTGTACGAACTCGGCAAGGTGCCAATACTGAGGTTCAGCCCGTTGAGTTTTAAATCCGCCCTCGTTTCGAGTAGGAAAAGAATATGGTTGGGCATCAGGCTGTAAGCCAATATTTCGCTGTGGGGCAGCAGGTACTTCCTGACTTTTTCCAGAAAGAACAGGTAGTTGTCACGGGTGAAAAAAATCAGTTGCTGATTATTGCCCCGGTTGTAAACATGATACAGTTGGCCGGGATGGAAAACCATATTTTTCATAGCTATTGAGAAAAGAAGAGGGGGAGCAAATGTAAAAAAATCCCTTAAAAAAGAGCGTCCCGTCGGGCGGCTGAGAGAAGGCAGTGCGGCGGGACGACGCAATTTTTCTCGCCCGATTGGGTAACTTTCAGCCATTAACCGCCTTTGTTAAGCTAAAAACCTGACTACGCATGAATAAACCACTCTGGCTGACCCTCTGCCTCGGATTAGTAGCTACGCTCGTGTTGGCCGATCCGCCCAAACGCAAAGAAAACTGGGTCAACCTCTTCAACGGCAAAGACCTCAAAGGCTGGAAGCAACTCAATGGTCAGGCCAAATACGAGGTGAAAGACGGGGAAATCATCGGCACCACCGTCGCCAACACGCCCAACTCCTTTCTAATCACGGAACAGGACTACGGCGATTTTATCCTGGAACTGGAACTGCTCGCCGACAACAGCATGAACTCGGGGATTCAATTTCGCAGCCTCTCAAAATCCGATTATCAGAATGGGCGCGTTCACGGCTACCAGATGGAAGTAGACCCCTCCGACCGCGCCTGGAGCGGAGGCATTTACGACGAAGCTCGCCGCGACTGGCTGTACATCCCCAACCAAAACACGGAAGGTAAAAAAGCCTACAAAAAGGGTCAGTGGAACAAATACCGCATCGAGGCCATTGGCCCGGTGTTGCGCACGTGGGTCAATGACGTGCCCGTTGCGTATTTGGTCGATAACCTCACGCCGAAGGGTTTCATTGCCCTGCAAGTGCATTCGATTGGCAAAACCGACCAACCCGGTAAGCAGATTCGCTGGCGCAACGTGCGCATCCAGACGCAGAATCTTCAATCTCGCCCTACCGACGGTACACCCGTGGTCAACCTGGTACCCAACACGCTGTCGGATCAGGAAAAAGCTCAGGGTTTCAAACTGCTTTTTGACGGAAAAACGACTGAGGGCTGGCAACCCATTTTTGATCCCAAAGCCCCACTGCGCCGTTGGGAAGTGCAGGATGGTACGCTCACAGTGAAAAAATCGGATGGCTCCGAAACGGGCAACGACATCGTGTACGAAAAGCAATACGGCCCGGCGTTTGAGTTTGTATTTGATTTCAAATTCAGCGAAGGCGGCAACTCGGGCGTCAAGTATTTCGTGGATAAAAAATACAGTCCCGGCGGTAAATCGGGTATTGGGCTGGAATATCAGGTCCTCGACGACGACAAACACCCTGATGCCAAAATGGGCGTCAACGGCAACCGCACCCTCGGCTCGCTCTACGACCTGATGACGTCGACAAAAGTGGACAAGCGATTCCAGAAGAAAATCGGCGATTGGAACATGGGTAAAATCATTGTTTACCCCGACAATCGAGTCGAGCACTGGCTCAACGGGTACAAAGTGGTTGAGTACGTGCGCGGCTCGCCCGAGTTTAAGGAACTCGTGGCGAAGAGCAAATACAAGGGCTGGGACGGCTTCGGCCAGGCGAAGCAAGGCTACATTCTGCTCCAGGACCACGGCGACGCGGCCAGTTACCGCAGTGTGAAGATTCGGGAATTGAAATGACCAGTTTGGAGGTTGAGTGGCTGGAAGATTGGTCAGGAAAGCCAATTCGTTTAACAACTGAGCGGAAATCACATTTGCTGGACGCTCATCCTGAATTGGTTGATTACGTAGCTAATTTGCAGGAAGTTGTGGGCACTCCCGACCTCGTGCGCCAATCCGTCACCGATCCACAAACCCGTTTGTACTACCGGGAATATGAAACTAAAGTTATTGGTACGAAGTGGCTCTGCGTAGTCGTGAAAATAAGTAACGATGACGCTTTTGTCATTACGGCGTACTTTAAGGATGCCCTTAAAAAGGGTGCTGAACTATGGACAAAATCGTAAACGTTTGGTATGACCCGGAGGGCGATTTTCTTGAGGTACTTTTCGAGAAAAAAGCGGGCTTCTTCCGAGCGACAGATCATGAAGCCATCCTGGAAAAAGTGGATGCCGAGGGTACTGTTATCGGATTTTCCATTCAAAATATCAGCTCACTCAAGCAAGAACCGCCAATCTTGGCGCAGTTGAAGACCAACCGGGCCGCCTGATTTCTAATTGTATCACTGAATTCTCAACCTTTTATTTTTTATGGATTCTCGTCGCGACTTTCTCAAAAAATCCATCCTGGCCACCGCCGGGACCGCCCTCAGC
>JAJAZB010000354.1 GCA_026785975.1 Cytophagaceae bacterium
GCGTACTGACAAAAAACGCCGCCAAGCTGCGCGTTGGCCGTAATGCCCGCCCAGAGGCCCTCGCGCACGAAGGTTCCAGCTTTGGCCGCCAGCCCGGCCCCGGTCAGACCCGCTCCGGCCAGCCATCGGCCGGTCAGAAAACGCTCTTTCAAAAAAGAAGGGTGACGCTGGTAATGGCCTTGCTGCGCCTGCGCAGTACGACCGATGAGAAGGGCCGCAAGAATTGCGATGAATTGGAGGGTTTGCGGAAAACTGGATTTGATTTTCATGGAATTGATAGGGTGTTTCTTGTCGGTACTGGCAAAGTTGGGCGTTTACAGCAACGGGCGAATGACGATTAGCGTTGAACTCGCATTTCTTCGTCATCAACCGGTAATCGGGCAGGATGGCGCGTATTGGCACCTTATCCGTTTTTCCGGCACAAATAAATAATCTCGCCTTTGGGCAGCGAATACCGCGTCACCAGTTCGGCGGGCATTTCCAACACAAACCGGTCTTCGGTGACGGCAAAACCGCCCTGCTCCAGCCGCCGGCCGTAATCGCGCCCGTAGATGCGATGGTGGTCGTCTTGCCAGAACTGCTTTTCGCGCTCTTTCGGGTCGGTAATCGTACTGTCTTCGTGGGTGGTTGCGCGGTTCCAATCCTGCGGCGACTGAATAATGGCCCACCCGCCCGGCTTGAGTACGCGGTGGAGTTCGCGCATCGCCTGAATGTCGTCGGTGACGTGTTCCATCACGTGGTTGCAAAATGCAACATCGAAGGTGTTTTCGGGAAAAGGAATCTGGTGAATGTCCATCTTCACTTTGGCAAGCGGGCTTTCAATGTCGGCGGTCACATAATCGAGGGTAGGGATGGCCTCAAAACGGTCGATGAAGCAGTATTCGGGCGCGACGTGCAGTACTTTTTTACGGGTTTTGAAAAAGTCCGTTTTCTCCTTCAGGTACAGGTACATCAATCGGTGACGTTCGAGCGAAAGGCAGTTGGGACACAGGGCGTTTTCGCGCGTAATCACACGGCCGTAGGGTAAAAATTTCTTGAACGTACTGCCACACACGGGGCATTCAACCTGGTTGCCCCGGTAAAAAACCGCCAGTACTTTCATGGCATTGTGACTAACCAACTGAAGGTACCGGCGGGGAATGGTACGGAGAACAAAACTAATTACTTGTTTCATGGGTGACCTTAATTGTGGCCGTTCAACTATCGTGCCAATTTTCACAACGCGTCAGATTTTTTCAAAAAAAACTACAAAAAACCCTCTGGTCGCATTGACCAGAGGGCAAAATCAGACGCGTCTGACTTCAAGCGGAAACAAGTCGCTGAACGAACGCCCTCTACATTTCCCGAATCCAGATGTTACGGAAACTCACCGGGTTGCCGTGATCCTGCAAGCTGATGGGGCCTTTGCCGTGAACGGTATTCTGCGGAGCGCCAATGTACGGGGTCGTACCCTGAATCTTGGTATGATTTTGCACCACGATGCCATTGTGAATGACCGTGACGTAGGCGGGCGTTTCAACGCCGCCGTTGATGGTGAAGCGCGGAGCCGTGTAAATAATATCGTAGGTGTTCCATTCGCCCATTTTACTGGTTGCGTTGACCAGCGGAGCCGACTGTTTATAAATCGACCCCGCCTGCCCGTTCCGGTACGAGCGATTTTGGTAGCTGTTCATCACCTGAACTTCGTACATACCCTGCATAAAAATACCGCTGTTGCCTTTGCCCTGGCTTTTGAGCGTTTCCGGTTCGTTGGGCGCGCGCCATTCGATGTGCAGTTGATAGTCGCCAAAATCCTGCTTGGTGCTGATGTTGCCCGCCCCGCGCACGACGGTCATCGCCTCATCTTTCAGGTCCCACTTGGCCGGGCTGCCATCTTTTACGCTCACCCAGTTGTCGAGATTTTTACCATCAAACAAAACAATCGCATCGGAGGGCGGCATGCCCATCGTACCGCCGGACGTTACGACCCGTACTTCCGGGTCCCAGTATTCCGTTTCTTCGGGTTTTCCCGTGCTTTGCTTCACCGCGCGGTTATCTTGCGCCAGTGCAACCGTGTTGATAACCAGAGCCGTCAGCAAAAGGCCCGCAAATGTGATGTTCTTCATGGGATAATCAGGTAGAGTTTTGGTTAGAATAATAGTCCGAAAAATACGGGATTTTCTGCCAAAATGGGTAGATCAAGGTCTATTCCGCAAAATTTGGCTTTATCCGCAAGGCGCTCGGGCGTCCCGTCGCACCCGGATTTTTCCGTATTTTTGGCAAAATCCGGGCGCCGGGAACGTTTCCTTTCAAGAAATGGAGAACGTCCTTCTGCCAACCGTGCCCGATAAACTGTGAATTGCCATGCCAAGTCTGATGGAGAAACGTGCCCCTGGTCGGCGATTAGTTAAACGCTTGAGTATGCGCACCAAATACTGGCTCGTTGGTGGGTTTAGCGCCGTGTTGATTGGTTCGGGCTTATCGGTGCTGAGTGAGGCTTCGATGCTCAAACACGACGGAGCGCCGCTGAGTCAATGGTTTATCATGGGCGTGTACGGCTTCATCCTGACCATCGGGGGGCTGGGCATTATGCAGATTTCCACGCGAATCCGGGTGATTCTGGACGTGCGCAAAGAAATGCGTCGTACCCTGAAGAAGATTCGGAAGAACAACCAGGAAATCCGGCGGCGGGCAGACCGGCGGGAACCCGGTCGCCGGGAATCCGGCAAAAAAGAAAACCCCGTCTGAGTGGGACGAGGTTTGCGGGTACGGTCAGGAAACGCTTACTGATTCCCTTCTTTTTTTGCGGCGAAATCGGCCTTGATGGCCTCTACATCCACATTTCTGATGATCGGCTTTTGTTGCAACCGCTTGATTTCGGCCACCCGGTTATTTGCCACTGCTTTATTCACCCGGTCTTTACGCTTCAGTCGAGTAACGCCCATGATTGTGCTCTGTTTTGAATTGAAGCCGCAAAACTAACGCTTTTCTGTGGAAACCCGAACCGTTCCGCCGAATAAAGGGGTTGTCAACTTCGTAAGCCCTCGGCTTTTGCTACTTTTGTGGCCCGATTGTATCGTTGGTGGTCAAACTTATTTGCAGCGTAATCTGCTAGAAACTTTTGCCCGGACATCGGGCTACCGATCACGATTCACCAAACTCTGATGACCAACCAAAAACCCAGTATTCCGCGCGGCACCCGTGACTTTGGTCCGGATCAAATGGCCAGACGGAATTATATTTTCGATAAAATACGAACCGTTTACCAACGCTACGGCTTTCAACCCCTCGAAACACCCACCTTAGAAAATCTGTCGGTTTTGATGGGCAGATACGGCGAAGAAGGCGATCAGTTGCTGTACAAAGTTCTCAACACAGGTGATTTTCTGAATGGTGTAACCCCCCAGGATTTAGAAGCCGGGTCTAAAAAAGCCGCGTACAAACTTTCCGAAAAAGGCTTGCGCTACGACCTCACGGTGCCTTTTGCCCGGTACGTTGTCATGAACCGGGGGGAGTTGACGTTTCCCTTCCGGCGGTATCAGATCCAGCCCGTGTGGCGGGCCGACCGTCCGCAAAAAGGACGTTACCGCGAATTTTACCAGTGCGACGCCGACGTGGTGGGCACCGATTCGCTGCTCTGCGAAGCCGAAATCGTGGCGATGGTACACGAGGTTATGGGGAGCCTGGGTATTCGGGACTTTTGCCTGAAAATTAACAACCGTAAAATTCTGACCGGCATTGCCGAAACCATCGGAGCCGCCGGGCTGGAAGGGCCGCTGTTTGTGGCAATCGATAAGCTCGACAAAATCGGGAAGGAAAAGGTGGAGGAAGAACTGCGCGAACGCGGTTTTAGCGACAACTCGATCCGGAAATTGCAACCCATCTTCCGGCCCTTGAGTAGCAATCGGGAGATGTTTGAAAACCTGCAGGACTGGTTACACGCCTCGCCGACGGGTCAGCGCGGCGTGGAGGAACTCGCCAAACTTTGGCGATTCATCAAGCAAATGGGTCTGAACGAGAAGAAAATTCAACTCGACATCAGTCTGGCCCGGGGCCTCTCCTACTACACCGGGGCTATTTTTGAAGTGAAAGCAATCGGCCCCGGTGGCGTGCCCGTACAAATTGGCAGCATCAGCGGCGGCGGGCGCTACGACAACCTCACCGAATCATTTGGCTTGAAGGGCGTGTCGGGTGTGGGCATCTCGTTTGGCGTGGATCGGATCTATGACGTGATGGAGGAGTTGGGCCTTTTTCCCGAAAACCAGACGATCACGACCAAACTCCTCTTCACCAATTTCGACGCGGAAGCCGAAGCGTACGCCCTGCCTTTGTTGCAGCGGGCGCGGCAGGCCGGAATCAACGCTGAAATGTACCCGGACGCGACTAAACTCAAAAAGCAACTCGACTACGCCGACCGCAAACGCATTCCGTTTGTTGTGCTGATCGGTTCTGAAGAAATGAAGTCGGGGCAATTGTCGCTCAAAAACATGACGACCGGCGAGCAGGAAACAATGCCATTTGACGAGGTACTCGGGCGGTTTGAGAAGTTTGAGGGTTTGAAGGTTTGAGAAGTTTGATATTTTTTCTTGTCAAACCTCAAACTTTCAAACTTCTTAAACCTATAATTCAATCCCAAACCGTTCGGTAGCGTTTCCCGGTTTTGAAGGTAAATCGGAGGCCTAAACCCAGCGTGTAGCCCCCGGCCCTCGCCGAAAGGCTCGTTTGCCGGGGGGCTTCCTGGTTAATCTGGTAGGTTATTTCATTCCGCCACAGCGTTTGCAAGCCAACCAATCCGCGCCCGTAGAGGATGAAACTCAGGTGCGTATTGAGCCGGGCGTTGAGTTCGAGACCAGCTTCGAGCAGTGGGCTGAAGTTGTGAATCATCACCGCGTTGTCGGTCACCTGCATGGTATCGCCCCAAACCGGCGGGTACACCGCGTTGAATCGTTCAAAACGCCCTTTCTGAATCTTGTTGTTAAACGCCAACGCCACCCCAATCTGGGCATTGGCCGTGAGCCAGCGCGTTGGTTGCCAAATCCGGTAGCGCAACCGCAGGGGAATCATGGCGTACTGAATGCCCAAACCGCCGAGTTCGCTGCTCGTCGGATGAATTTCCACTTTGTAGTCAAGGGTGCTGGGCAGGTTGTAAATGCCCGTTTCAAGGCTGACGCGGCGGTTGAGGTGCCAACCCAACGTCAGGCCGGGAACGAGTTCACGGTTGAAGCGAAAGGCATTCAGGATTCTTCCCCCCATCTCGCTACCCGAACGCGAGTTGTGATAATACCCCATGTCGAAGCCCACGTAGAGGCGTGTGGGCACGACGACCAGCCGCTGGGCCACCGTCTCCGGAATTTTCCATTTTGGGCGCGTTGGCGTTTGGGAAAACGCCAGACCGGTAACCAGCAAGAACAGCAGCGTAAAGCGTGTTTTCATGGGCCAATGGGTTTGTGGGGTGAACACCTATAAAACGGCCTGCTTCGTAAGTTGATGAAAAGTTAACCGTAGTTTCGTAAAATCGCAATCCTAAATCCATTTTTCGCTCCGCTCATGCGATTTACCGTACTTCTCCTGCTGCTTATTCGTGTTGCGCTCCCGGTTTTCTCCCAATCTCCCAGTTACGAAGCGTTTGAAGTCGATTCGGCGGCGCATCCCAAAGGGGGAATGAATACCCTGGCGCTTTTTGTGCAGACCAATCTGCGCCCACCCGTGGCCGCGCTGGCCGCCGGTTTGAAGGGCAGAGTCTACGTGCAAGGCGTTGTAAATCCCGATGGCCGGATGAGCGACCTCACCGTGGTTCGCGGCCTGCGACCCGATTGCGACCGGGAAGCCCTGCGGGTGCTGGCCCTGTTTGGTGCCTGGCAACCCGCCCTCAAAAATCGTCAGGTCGTGCGGCAGAAGGTTTCGGTTCCAGTTGATTTTCGCTTCGCTCCCGTTTTATGGGCTTACAAAGACGGGCAGAAAATTGAATATATCGGTGAAAACGACCAATTGGTATCCGATGAGAAATTGGCGGTTTATCAGGTGATCACGCCCATCGATTCATCTGGAAACCTGACGGGCGACGTGATTATTTACAAACCAAATGAATCCCGCAAGCCGGTTGCTACGAATAAATTGACCCGAACTTTCATTAAAACAATCGGTGGAGAAGCCGCACCGGAGGATTCGGCCCAATTTGTACGCGTGGCTTTGGTTGGACAAAACAAGGCGCTTCTGGGCGAAGTCAGGCATTTTCATAAAACCGGCGAACTGTACTCAGTGGCCACGTACGCCCAGGGCAGGCCCGTGGGTGAGACCAAATATTACTACAAAAATGGGGCGGTCAGTGAGTGGCTGACGTATTCGACTAATAATCCCAATGAGTATGATTTACTGCGTTGGTACGCCAATGGTCAAATCCGGCAAGGTTTATCGGTGGCTTGGCAGGATGGTCAAAGGCAAGAAAAGTTGACCAGTTTCTGGTTGCCTAACGGCCAGTTGATGGTCAGCCAGGGTACGGGTCAGTTCAAAGATTCGACCGAATTCCATTCGGAACGAATCCTTGAAACGGGCAGGTATTTAAACGGCATCAAGGACGGGCATTGGGAAGCCACCCGGACCAACGGCCAAAGTCTATTACCAAGAAGAATTCAGTGCCGGAAAATTACTTAAAGGCACGGTGTATGACCAATCCGGTAAGCCCACCGACTACACCGATATGGAACAACCAGCCGAATTTATTGGCGGACAAAAGCCCTCGGACAGTTTTTGACCAGTAACATCCAATACCCCGCAGCCGCACAACGGGCAAAAGTGAGTGGGCGGGTAATTGTGCAGTTTGTGATCAATACGGACGGTACGCTGACGGATATCAACATCCTTAACGGGGTCAGTTATGACCTCGATGCGGAGGCCTTGCGCGTGGTAAAACGCATGAACGGTCGCTGGAAACCGGCGGTTCAACGGGGTCGACTGGTCAAAACCCGGTTCAATCTGCCCCTCGCGTTCGCTATGCAGTAGCCATTCATCACACGGGCGAAAATTACCGCCACGCCTTGTACGCCCCGATCAACCCGTTGGTCGAGGCATCGTGCGCGGTAACCTCGTCGTCGTGTTGCAATTCGGGGTAAATGCGGTTGGCCAGTTGCTTGCCCAATTCCACGCCCCACTGGTCAAAACTGTAAATGTTCCAGATGACACCCTGCACAAAAATTTTGTGTTCGTACAGCGCAATCAGGCTCCCCAGCGTGCGCGGGGTTACCTGTTTCACCAAAATCGAGTTGGTCGGGCGATTTCCCTCGAATATTTTAAACGGAATCAGGTTCTTGACTTCCTCTTCGGTTTTGCCGACCTGGATGAATTCCGCCCGTACTTCCTCCCTACTTTTCCCATTCATCAACGCCTCCGTTTGCGCAAAAAAGTTGGATAGCAATATATTGTGCTGCTCTCCGATGGGATTGTGGCTGATGGCCGGAGCGATAAAGTCGCAGGGAATTACCTTCGTGCCCTGGTGAATGAGTTGGTAAAACGCGTGCTGTCCGTTGGTGCCCGGCTCGCCCCAGATAATCGGCCCGGTTTGGTAATCCACCGGCTGCCCGTCGCGGCCCACGTATTTGCCGTTGCTCTCCATGTCGCCTTGCTGGAAGTACGCCGCAAATCGGTGCAAATATTGGTCGTAGGGCAAAATGGCCACGGTTTCGGCCCCGAAAAAGTTATTGTACCAAATCCCCAGCAGCGCCAACGTCACCGGCAGATTTTGCTCGAAAGGCGTTTCGTGAAAGTGGGAATCCATCGCGTGCGCCCCGCCAAGGAGTTCTTCAAATTTCTCGAAACCAATCCCCAACGCAATCGAAAGCCCGATGGCCGACCAGAGCGAGTAGCGCCCGCCGACCCAGTCCCAGAACCCGAACCTGTTGGCCGGATCGATGCCGAACTTCGTCACTTCTTTCTCGTTCGTCGAAAGCGCCGCGAAGTGCTTGGCCACCGCCATTTCGTCGCCCGCTGCCTGCAAAAACCATTGCCGCGCCGTGAGGGCATTGGTCATGGTTTCCTGGGTGGTGAAGGTTTTGGAGGCAATTAAAAACAGCGTGGTTTGGGGTGAAAGCCGCTTCAGAGTTTCGGCGATGTGGGTCCCGTCGACGTTGGAGACGAAGTGCAGGTTGAGGTGATTTTTGTACGCCTTCAGGGCCTCCGTCACCATCACCGGCCCGAGGTCGGAGCCGCCAATCCCGATATTGACCACGTCGGTGATGGGTTGGCCCGAATAGCCTTTCCACTCCCCCGAAATGACGCGGTTGGTAAACGACTTCATTTTCTCCAACACCGCCCTCACTTCGGGCATAACATCCTTACCATCAACGAGTACGGGCGTGTTCGACCGATTGCGCAAGGCCACGTGCAACACTGCGCGGTTTTCGGTCGCGTTAATTTTATCGCCGGAAAACATCTTCCCGATGGCGTCGTTTACCGCACATTCCCCGGCCAGACTACGCAGCAATTGCATGGTTTGGTCGGTGATGCGGTTTTTGGAATAATCGAGCAGAATGTCCTCAAAACGTAGCGAAAACCGGGCGAAACGTTCAGAATCAGCCGCAAATAAGTCCTGCATTCGGAGTGACTGAATTTCATCAAAATGGGCCTTCAGTTGGCCGTAGGCGGCGGTTTGAGTCAATGGAATCGATTGAAGCATAGCTTGGATTGGGGAAATAATTAGTCGAGGCAAATATCCTCCATTTTATCTTCATCGAACAAAAACACGTTGAAATCGACCTGGCCGCCGATGCCCTCGCACCAGCCGCTTTTGCTGTGTTGCCAAAACTGCACCTGCCCGGAGGGATACCCCGCGAGCCGTTCGTTGGAATAATCGGCGATCCAGAGCGGGTACTCGTCGAAATGACCGCGAATAAATTTTTTGTAGAAATACGGATTCGTGTAAATGATGGGGCGAATTCCGTAGTGCGTTTCGACCAGATTCAACCAAATGTTCAGGTCCCGAATAATATCGGCATCGGGTTTAGGGGCGTTGAGTTCAATGTCCAACACCGGCGCAAAGTCGCCTTTTTCGAGAACCACCGTCCGAAAAAAATGATTGGCCTGGCGTACCGGATCCCGAAAAGGCAGGTAGAAATGATAGGCTCCCCGGCGCAGGCCCGCCTTCCGCGCCCCCGCCCAATTCCGTTGAAAGGCGCGGTCGGTCAGCCCCTGCCCTTCGGTGGCTTTGATGAAAACGAACGACGGGCGCAGCGTATCCTCCTCTTTTTCAGCCAGTCGCATTCGCCGGACACGCCGCCACTCGATGGTGCCTTGAAATTTAGATACGTCGATCCCGTGAACCGGATAGCGGAGTGGCAACCGGATGCCCGCGCGGTCGCTGCCTGCCCAGTCGCTGACATTGCCGGTGCGGAAGTACCACCAGACTCCGAGGGCTACGGCGATGGAGGTTGCCGCCAGCAGCCAGCGAACGCGGTGCGGGGGGAGAAATCGTTGTTGAGAAACCTTTCGGGCGGTTTTGGTAGCCATGCGGCCACAAAACTAAAAAATCCCGGACAACACACGTTGTCCGGGATTGATTGAATGTACTATTTCGTCACTGATACTCTGCAAAAAAATGCGCTTGCCCGTCATTGCGAGCGTAGCGTGGCAATCTGCTGAAGCGGGCCAGAATCATTGGTGTACCAGCTTTCCTGGAATGGTCTTCGGCGGTAGATTGCTTCGTTGCGGTCCGCCGCTGCGTCTCGTTTCACTCGCTCCTCGCAATGACGGCATTTGGCTCACTTGCGGAACAAACATCAGTTATTTATCTGGCTGCGGCGTCGTGCGCAAATACGGCTTCACGAACGTGACGCCTTTCGGGAATTTTTCTTCCAGTTGGTCATCGGTCACGGCGGGCGTTACGATCACATCTTCGCCTTGTTGCCAGTCGGCGGGGGTAGCTACCTGGTAGTTGGCCGTGAGTTGCAGGGAGTCGATGACGCGCAGAATTTCGTTGAAATTTCGTCCCGTCGAAGCCGGATACGTGAGCGTGAGTTTAATTTTCTTGTCCGGCCCAATGATGAACACCGAGCGCACCGTAGTTTTTTCGCTGGCGTTAGGATGAATCATATCGTACAATTCAGCGATTTTGCGGTCGCCATCGGCGATCAGCGGGAAGTTGACTACCGTCTGGTTCACTTCGTTGATGTCAGGCACCCAGCGCTCGTGCGACTCAAGGGGATCGACACTGATGGCGATGACTTTGACATTGCGCTTTTTGAATTCATCGCTCAGCAGGGCGGTACGGCCTAATTCGGTCGTGCAAACGGGGGTAAAATCGGCGGGGTGCGAAAAAAGCAGGCCCCAGGAATTGCCCAGCCATTCGTGAAAATGCAAAAGCCCTTGCGTGGTTTCGGCGCTAAAATCGGGGGCGATGTCGCCAAGTCGGAGTGACATAGAGAATGGATTAATGTTGAAAAAATAGTTACAACCAGAGAACGACTTGCTAACTCTATAAGTTTAATAGAGTAGCTATTTTGGATAAACTTCGGCTCTTTTTTTGGAAAAATCAACGTTTTTTGTCCTCTCTCTTTATCGTCCTCCATGAAAGACTATTTTCTCAACCTTTTTGCCTACGAGCGCTGGGCCAACGGGCGTATTCTGGCCGCTCTTGAGGAGCCTCGCTATGCCGATGAGCGCTGCCTCGACCTGTTCTCGCACATCATCGCCGCCCAGCAAACCTGGTTGTCGCGGGTGCTTCGTCAGAGCCGTTACGTTCCACTCTGGGAGCGCCACGACCTCATGGAATGCGCTCAGTTGTACCGGCAAGTGGCCCAGAGTTGGGACCATTTCCTGACCCAAACCACCGAAGCGGATTTTGCGGAACTTATCGCGTATCGCAACACCAGGGACGAAGCCTACGAAACGCCCCTGCGCGACATCCTGGCGCACCTCATCAACCACGATACGTATCACCGGGGGCAACTTGTAGAAGAGTTGAAAGTCAGGAAACTCATTCCAACCATGCCCGTCACCGACTACATCGTGTTTGTACGGGAAATCGCTGATTTGAAAAACGGATGATTGAGAAAATTGATTTGTCACCCGGAGTTTTGGACCGTCGCTGAAACATCACAAAAAAAGCCGCCCCTGAACACAGGAACGGCTTGGGGTGGAGAATATCGGATTCGAACCGATGACCTCTTGCATGCCATGCAAGCGCTCTAGCCAACTGAGCTAATCCCCCGAACAGTTTATCTTCCCCCTCGTTTGGGACTGCAAAACTAACGGCTCAAAACCGTTTGTCAAGCCTTGCACCGGATTATTTTTCTGGTAGCTACGCCGCTGCCCGACCAACCGGTGGCGTAATCTCCGTCCTTTCGGTTTTGAAACGCCCCTGAATCTGCCCGCAACAGCTTGGTTTTGTCCCCCTCTTCTTCAATATCCCCATGCTCACCGACGAACTCCGCTCCCAAATCGACCGCATCTGGAATGCCTTCTGGAGGCCCGTTTCAGATAGTTTCTCTGGAAAGGCATCGGCCTAATCTATCGTCACAATGCCCTGTTGAATGGCGTAAATGGCTAAACCCACCCGGTTTTTTACATTGAGTTTGACGAAGAGGTCTTCCCGGTACCCGTCGACGGTGCGGGCACTCAGGCACATTTTGTCGGCAATTTCTTTGTACGTCATCCCAGTGCAAACCAACTTCAAAAATTCTATTTCCCTCGGGTTGAGCGCGCTCTTTGGAAGTGTCCTCTGAACGGGCTTATGGAGCGCGTGCATGAGCGTGTTCGCTACCATCTCCGAATGATAGAAACCCTTGTCAATCACCGTATCGAGGGCGATGCGGAACTCACTGGTCTCCGCGTCTTTGAGTACGTACCCCCTGGCCCCACACTTGAGCATTCGGATAATCGACGTTTCGTTGTCATCCATCGAAAGCGCCAGCACCTTGACAGCGGGGTGGTTTTTGCTTAACCATTCGGCGGTAGCAAACCCGTCCATGATGGGCATATTGATGTCGAGCAGTGCTAAGTCGGGCAAATCGGCGGGGTCGATTCGCTGGGTCAATTCGCGGCCATTGCCCACTTCCATCGTGACCCGGTAGCCCGGAAAACTATTGATCAACTCGGCCAATCCACTGCGTAGCAAGTTGTGGTCATCGATTAAAGCGATTTTCGCGGGGTTCATGATGGAATGGTTAGGAGTGTGGTAGTTCAAAAGGCAGCACCAGAATAGCCGTGGTGCCCTGCCCGATGATACTGCGGATATCGAGGTCAGCGCCAATGAGTTTTGCCCGGTTCTGAATGTTGAGCAACCCCGACCCGCGCTCCTTGTCTTGTTTATCAATTACATGTGAATCAGCGTTTATAAACTCAAAACCGACCCCATTATCTTTAATGCTCAACGTCAGTCGTTCGATTGAGTAATCTAACAAAACGTGGAGGTTTTTCGCCTCTGCGTGTTTCAACGCGTTGTTGAGGAGTTCCTGCGTGATGCGAAACAGGATCAGTTCCTGCCGGGGATCGAGCCGCCGTTCGGTACCTTGCGATTCAAACGTGGTTTCGACGACCCCCGTTTTATGAATCCCCTCCATCTCGGCCCGAATCGCCAGGCATAGCCCCGCCGCCAATCGGTTTTCGGCGTTGAGTGATTTGGAAAGCCCCCGCAAATCGGCAATGGCGCGGTTGAGGTATTCGCGCGTGTTGATAAGTCTTTCGTTTGTATTTGGGTCGCTCATAGCGGGGAGCGTACTCAGATTGATTTTGACCAGCGAGAGGATTTGCCCCACGTTGTCGTGGATTTCCCGGCCCACGGCTTGCATGGTTTGCTCCTGCATTTCGAGTTGGGAGCGGAGGAGTTCGGATTCGTAGGCGGCTTTCATGGCGGCTAATTCGCGACGGTACCGATAGTAGCGCTGTTGTTGAATGAGTAGAAAGAACGTCGTAAAAATCGTCAGCAGCAGCAACAGGCCTGTTGCCGCCGCTACGATTCCGACTTCATCCGTAAAAATCGTCAGCAGCGGCAACGGTCCCGTTGCCGCTGCTACGATTCCGACTTCAGCGGTGAAGATTTGCATAAAAATCCAATGAGGAGGTAGGCGCACATCATCAAAAAGATGAAGTTATGAATCTGCCAGACAAATCGGATGTCCTGTGGCCGCAATTCGGTTAATCGACGATAGCTGATGAACAGAAAAAAATTACTCACGTAATACATGAACAAGGCCTGGGCGATCCAGAACGTCCTGGTGCGAAACATATTCTCGGTGGCAGGCTTGAGCAGCAACCGGGTGAAGTAGAGCAGGCAATAAAGCACGATAAACAGGCTACCCAACCCGAGGCTATTGCTACTGAATGCCGAATCGGGTTTTTCCAGAAACGTAATGTTGAACACGTAGAACGCCGCAAAACCAATGGACCCAACTACCAGAAACTGGCGCAGGAGTTGATTGCTGAACAGGTGCCAGAAATAGAGCGTAATCAGGGCAAACGAAAAGAGAATGTTCAGGTGATAAATGTACAAGTTGTGCCAGTCGAGTTCATTCAGAAAGTTGGCCACTCCGTTCAACACAACCTGAACCAGCAGGTAATACCCGATAAACTGCTCCCTTGTTGCCCAGATTCGCCGTTTGGTGGCAAACACCAGGAGCAACAGAGGGGGCAGTGTATCGAGGTAATTGATGATCATGAGCGGGGTGGGCAACTAAATCTCTGCTTTTGCAGGCGGCAAATCAACTTCATTTCATTCCAGATTGTCCATCAATGTTAGCCAGGGCCGCTTTACTTGCCGGATCGGCCAGGGTATCCTCGCAACCAGGAGGATTTGGGCATCCGTAAACAATGGATCCGTCTCCAGAGGTGGACGGTTTCATGTCCCCGCCCCCGCGAGTCGCTTTTGCAACCGCCACGAAGACTCGCCCGTCCTCGAAGGGAATTGCGATGTAATCGACGGAAATTTGAAGATAATCACCACTTCCCTTGTCCAGCATATCGGTGATTTCCTGGGCTGTAAATAAAAGTTGCATTGGTGTAGAAGGTTTAACGGTTGAAAAATTGATTAAATCAGGCGAGTACAAGCTTGAGTTTGGTGACTTCCCGGCTTCTCAGGCGTTTAGCCTTCCCAAATGATTGGGTATTCCGGCGATTCCCTCGTTGGGGCATCCGGGCGGATTGGGGCACCCACTCACGCGTAGCTGGTTCGTGTTGGCTTCCAACGAGTCCCCATTCACGTTGGCGGTCTCGGCAAACACGCCAACATCGCCGTCCGTGACGACCCGAACCAGGGCATCATCGGCGTTTTGTTGCAGCAAATCTTGCAGCATACTGCGGGAAAAAACGAATTCGGGCATAATTGAAAAAATGGTTTTGGTTGACCCTCGAAAGTAAACGATAAGTTTTTTGCACTGCAAGGCCCCCACCGCAAATACGGGAAAAATACCCC
>JAJAZB010000355.1 GCA_026785975.1 Cytophagaceae bacterium
GCTTTGTGGGGTTCGAGCAGCCGCTCGTGCAGCGCCGACCCCAGCGAGTAGACCTTCTTGCGCTCCGGCTCCCGAATACCAAACAGCCAGTTGCGAAACAGCGTCAGGCGGGAGTTGGAAATGCGCGGAATGGCCCAGTAGTCCAGGTCGGAAACGGTAACGAACGGCTTGATAATCATCGGGTTTGGTACGCTTCAAACAACTCCAACCCCCGGCGGGTTGCCTTGGCAAAGTCGCTGAATTTCATCTTACTTTCACGAAAAACCTGCATACCCACCGGCGTTACTTTTCCGTGACGCGCCACGTCGGCGGTGATGAATTGGGCGGCAATTTGCTTGGTCATGGCGTGTACTACGATGTTCTCCCGGCCCGCCCCACCCCGCGAGGGCATCAGGTAGGCGGGACGTTCTGTTGCGGACGAATGCACAGAAAAATCGGGTGTACGGGATAAATTACGCGGCGTTTTCATTCAACATAGAGGTTTCGATGTACACCAATGGATTAAAAAAGCCTTTCGATACGGCTTTGTATTCGGCGGTCGGGGTCAGGGTGTCGGCGCGGTAAATTTTGTGATCGCGCACAAACTCCCGGATTTCTTTCACCTTAGCCTGGTCAGCGGGTACGTAGCTAAACTTGGCAATGTAATAAATGCCCTTCGGCGTAATCTTCGTATTTTCCTTTTTTTCCGACGTAATCGTCAGCGTCACGTCCGACAGGCTGAGTTCTTCGTAAAACAGCGGTTCGATCAGGCCAAACAACACATTGACACTGGTGTTGTTGAACATAATCACCGACACGCAATTGCGGTCGTCGACGAAGAAGATTTCGGCCCATTGTTCTTTGCGACCGCGCTCAAACAGGTTTTCTTCAAAAATCCGCCAGGCGATGGGCTGGATAGTCAACTTGCTGCCCATATCCGTATCGCCGTTGAGGTTGAAGCGGCCCGTTTGGCCGTTGAACCGGTACTGCTTCGGGTGGCCTTGCAGGTATTTGTACTTGCTCACCACGGCGACTTCACCCGTTTCCTCATCGTGCTTTTCCGTCTGGTACGACTTCAGCGCGAGGCTGTTGAGGGGGCGGATCGTTTCCAATCCGGTTTCGGTGTTTTGATTTTGCGTTGCTGCCATTTTATGTCAAAAAAATAGATGTCCTGGTTTTTAGATTAAACGGAGGCGTACACCTCAGGATGCCTGCCGCTCGGACGAATCCAACCGGCGCACCCGGTCAGGTTGTGCCGTAAACAAGTCAAGCTGTTTGCCGGGTTTTGGTTCGGCGCTAAGGCCCTCCAAAGCGTGTTGCAACGCCTGGTTAAATTCCAACGCAGTGGCCGGAATGCAGCCCCAGGCCCAGAACATACCCGCTTCGTAGCACAACATTTCGATGGCCGGTGCCTGCGGATGCAACGTCACCAGTTTGACCTGCTCGCAGGCTCCACTGCGACCAACGTATTGAAAAAAGTGTTCGCCCGTGGGCGTTTTGAAGTAAATCTGGCTGATTTCAGGAGTCGTCATGGCCTGGCTGATGAGTTTATTTTGTGTTGTAAAGATATACAATAGTTATGACACTATCCTAATAATAAATACTAAAACATACTATTTATTTACGCTATTTGCTTTATTCTTTAACACGCTTTTGGTATCTTTGGTGCATTGATTCACCGTTAACTTTTTGATTCCATGACGGATTCATCCATCGTCCGGCACCTGGATGCCGACCAGATCGACAAGGAACTGGAGCGGGCCTTGCGTCCCCTTTCTTTTGCGGATTTTACGGGTCAGGAGAAAGTCTTGGAAAACCTGAACGTCTTCGTGAAAGCGGCCACCCAGCGCCGCGAAGCCCTCGATCACGTACTTTTACACGGCCCTCCGGGGTTGGGCAAAACGACGTTGTCCCACATTTTGGCGAATGAACTCGGCGCGAACATCAAGATGACCACTGGCCCGGTGCTCGACAAACCCGGCGACCTGGCCGGACTGCTGACCAACCTACAACCCTACGACGTGCTTTTCATCGATGAAATTCACCGCCTGAACCCCGTTGTGGAAGAGTACCTGTATTCGGCCATGGAAGATTATAAAATCGACATTCTCCTCGATAGCGGCCCCAATGCCCGCAGTGTGCAGATTGGCCTGAATCCTTTCACGCTCATCGGCGCTACGACCCGCGCCGGGCTACTCACCTCACCCCTACGGGCGCGTTTTGGTATTAATTGCCGCCTGGAATACTACGACGCGGCGTTGTTGACTATCATTATCAAGCGCTCGGCGGGGATGCTCGGCACCCCAATTGTGGACGAAGCGGCCGTTGAAATTGCCCGCCGGAGCCGGGGTACGCCCCGGATTGCCAACAATTTATTGCGCCGCACCCGTGATTTTGCCCAGGTACTGGGCGACGGAACCATCGACGTTGCCATCGCCCGGACGGCCTTGCTCGCCCTGGAAGTAGACAGCAACGGTCTTGACGAAATGGATAATCGCATTCTGACGACCATCATTGGGAAATTTAAAGGCGGTCCGGTGGGCATCTCCACGATTGCCACGGCCTGCGGCGAAGAAGCCGAAACCATCGAGGAAGTCTACGAACCGTTCCTGATTCAGGAGGGCTACCTCAAGCGCACGGCCCGGGGCCGCGAGGCCACCGAGAAAGCGTATCAGCACCTCGATATGCCCATGCCATTTGAGTTGATGCACGCGGCGTAACGCGAAAAGCCCCCTCCCAAACGTTTGGGAGGGGGCTTTTCGCTTAACTGTCTAGTTCTTAAAAATTAACCGCTACACGTACTGCCGGAGGTAATCCAGTGCCTCGTGCAGCGTCCGGGTGGCGTTGCGCTGGGCGCGGATGGCCCGCTGCAACAGCCCGTCGGCTTTGAGTTGCGCGATGGCGTAGGTTTCGGCCTCGTTGAGTTGGTCGAGCAAGTCGTACAACGCATTCACGTTGGCCGACTGCCGGGGCAGCAACGAAGCGGTCCGAAGCGTCGGCAAAGTGTCGCCGATCCGGTGCATCGTCGGCATCGGACCAAACAGCGGAGCGCCGCCCGCCCGACCGCCAGCCACTTCGCCCAACTGCCGTTTGAACACTTTTGCTTGTTGAAGCAAGGCCACAAAAACTTCGCGTAAATCCGCGTCAGCCAGGTGGTCGGCGGCCCAACGGTATATTTCCAGTCGGGTGTTGGTTAAGCCCACAAAAGCCGTCAAAGCGGTTGACGGAACAAAAGCGGTAGGTCGCCCGGCAGCGAGTTGACTCATAGTTCGACGCATTTAAGTTTTTTAAACAAGGAGTTGCGAAATCCTCAATAAAATCATGCCGCCTTCGCAAACGGCTGTTTACCCAACGTGTGGGTCACGGGTACTGAAATGCCCAGCATTTGCACCGCCCGTCCTTCGGCTTCCGCGAATTCAGTTTCGCTGCAAGGCACACATTTCAAGGACTGCAGAATATCAGGCGTAAACTTCATCCGCTCGATGCAGGGATTGAAGTCGTACAGGCAGATCACTTTAAGAAGATCGCCCTCCGGGTGGCCCACTTTCTGGAAAAACTGCCCGCCGCCGGTGGTTTTGAAGAATTGATTTTGCTCGTTCATGGCTTAAAAACAGAGGCCCCGATGGGCGTTTGATTTACAGACAAATATAACAAAACTATTGGATAGTTTCCAAACCTTTACAGCACTATTTTGGGCAGTCGGGACAAGTATTTAAAAAGCCGTGCCAACGCTCTTAAACCGCTTCTAAAACGCTCAAAAGCAGTTTTATCCCAAAATCAGGTCGCCCAAAAATGGGGCCTGTCTACCCCGCAGGGATATATTTTAGTTTTAGACTAATCTACCCCGGAAGCGATGGCTACCCAACCCGGCAAACCGGGTTGGGTGAAGCCTTTAAGCCGCCAGATAATGCTCCCGTTCGCGCACCCGCAAAATAGTCAGAACGGGTTTAATGCGCGTTTCGTAACGTTCCTGCACAAAGCCTTTTCGCAGGTATTCGGGCAGCGTACCGATAAACTCCACGTAGGCCTCCTCGCCCATCGTGCGGGCCACGTAAGCCTCGTGGACGAAGTTGATGTAGCCCACCAGATCGAGCAACGAGAAGTGGAACAACTTGAAGTTGATGTCCGCTTCGACAAACCGCTCGATCTCGCGGTAGTTGGCCGAAATTCGGAGTCGGCCCATCAGGTCGTAAAAGGTCGTAAAGCCCAACTTAGGCGTCATTTTCTGCCAGTGCCGGGCGTCGAATTTTTGCAAAATATTACCCGTCTTTTCGCTCCGCAGGGCCGTGTTTGGGTTCGCCTGGATCGCCTGCCGGATTTCCTTCGCTTTCATCGTCCGGGTGGTGCGCAAAAACTGCGCAATCTGCGCCTGGGCCTCGCGGGTATTGCCCACCAGCGACAAACTCGGCTGGGCGTCGGGTACGGGCAAGCGGTAGATCCGGAAATCCCCGTAATGGCCCGAGGCGTAAAAACCAACCGCCCGTGGGTAAAAACCATTGGCCACCAAACGACCAACCCGCTGTCGGATCAGCTCGTCGCTGCTGCCAAATAAACCCTGCGTGGCCAGGAAGGCCCGGATGCCAAACAGCACGCTGTAGTACGCCTGCGGGAAGGTCCAGTGCAGGGCATTGCGGAGGTACTGCTCGTCGCCGTTGGCGGCGGTAGCCCGTAGCGCGTATTCCGTGCTCCAGCAACTCAGCAACATCCGCCGGGCTTCGTCGAGCCGACGGCCCGTTAGTTCGGGCTGGTAGCGCGAAAACGCGGGGACATCGTGCAACGACCAGGCGTCGGGTGTGTTGCGAACGTGGTAGTGAATGCCAAAAAAGTGGTTGAGAAACACCTGCGCCGGAATCGATTTGCGCCAGGCGTCATCGGGCGTTTCGTACTGCTCACCGAGGTCGGTAAACAGCGGGATAACCGGGGTTTCCTTCAGTTCTTCGTTCATGTCTTTCCAACGAAAAACCGCAGTGTTTTAGTTTCTTTTTGAGGAAGAAATTTTAGTATATAATTTATTGAAAATCAATTACTTACGCTAATAATTTACGCCCATAAAAAGAATTTTTTATGGGCTGTAAAAAGACCTGAATTCCGGCCGATGCGGCAGGCCGACTATCGGACGATTTTTCCAGAAATTCAGTCTGATAAAACCGGCGAAGACTGTGGCATCAGGAACTGTTCGCGGTATTTGAGCAGGGATAATTCTTTCATCTTGGTTTCCATCACGATGTCGACGTCGGAGCCGTAGGTTTGGATGAAATTGTACACCCAGTCGGAGTGGGCTTCGCGCCTGGCGGTCGGGTCCTCGTACGTCCGGCGCGAATCGGAGTAATGACACACGGGCGTCGCGTCGGTCCAGGTTGAAATGGCCAGTTCGAAGGCTTCGCGCTCGCTCAGACCACCCGGATGCAGGCTGTGGTGGAAGTAATCAAAGGCGATGGGCGTACCAATGGCTTCGTACAGCGGCATCAACTCCGCCACGGTGTACAGGCCTGGCTTGTCGTCGTTTTCAAGGTTGAGTCGTTTTTTTAACGAATCGCTCAGGCGCGTCGTAAAATTTCGGGCAAATCGGAGCAGTGTCCCGGCTTTATCGCCGTAAGCACCGCCAACGTGGATGTTGATTTTATTGTGGTGCGAGGGCATAAAACCCATGTAGTCGAACACCTCGGAGTGGTGTTCCAAATCGCTGAAAGTGTTTTGTAGCGTGGCCCCCTCCCCCGCCAGTTTGTTGAACGGGCCGGGGTGCGTCGTCAGGCGGACCGACGTGCGGCCAATGGCTTCGAGGTACTCGCGGATTTCGGCAAAATCGGGTAGCTGGTGCAATCGGTATTCCGAGGCCCAGGGAAACACGTCGGAACTGACCCGGAACAGGCCCACGCCGTGGTCTTCGTTCCACCGAACGATGTCGAGTAAGTCCCGGACGTTTTGCAGGGCTAACTGGGAAGCGTATTGAATGCCTTTTTCACGAAACGTGCGCTGAATCATGCCCCGGTTGGTCGTGATTTTACATTCGTGCTGGAGGGTTAGGTTGATGCAGGCGTAGCCGAGGTTCATGGCTACGAAACAAGAAAAAAGCGTTCCCGGTTTTCAGTGATTTCTTAACTGATTTTACGCACCGAGCGAAGTGCAATCCTTGCGAGCCGACGCCCGTCATTGCGAGGAGGGAACGCAGTGAC
>JAJAZB010000356.1 GCA_026785975.1 Cytophagaceae bacterium
GTCTATATTTTTTAAACTGACAGCGTTGGGGGGGGTAACAACAATGTTGATACCACCTGGGTCTGCCCGGGGACACACCACGGTGGTAGGGCCTCTACCTGAGTTCGCCCTGCGTCGTCGGACGCCACGGCGTTGAGCGGGCATTGAATTACCGCTCAATGATGCGGAACGGCAAGGTCTCGAAGCGTCAGCGGACGTGTTGCGGCGCACCCTCGAAAGCCTGCGCGGGTAGGGCTTTTATACCGGAGTTTGTCCCTTGGCAGATCTTGGTGAACGGTAAAAAAGTTGCCGGGTAACGCACAAAACCTATCTGATTTCTAAAGAATTGCCTTTCGCGTTTTTGTTAAATTTATAACAGTAGATTGCAGGCCAGCAACCAGTTGGCTGCGCCGTATAATTCCACCAAAAATTCTGAAAGGAACATCTTATGTCACTGGAAAGCACCCGCGAGGTAGTCACCAAGTATCTGAATTCTGAGCATTCAGATGTAAGCATGATGGCGGATGACGTCGTCTTCACCGTCATGGCAACGGGGCAGGAGCATCGTACACCCGAGGGCGTTATGCAAATGCTTACTTATTTCTACCACATCGCCTTTGATGCGGTAGCGGAAACCACCAACACGATAATCGCCGACGGGAAAGCCGTCGTGGAGGGAGACTTCGTCGGCAGGCACATTGGCGAATTTGCGGGCATCCCGGCTACCAATAAGGAGGTGCGTGTGCCGCTGTGCGTGGTCTATGACCTCGAAAATGACCGGATCAAGCAGGGGCGTGTCTATTTTGAAATGCCTGCACTGTTTCAACAACTTGGCGTTGGTCAGTGAGTAATTCCATCAATCCGCAACCTGTGCCGAACGTAGTTCAAACTACGTTCGGAAGATTGTCGGGCTAACGACTCGTAGCGTTTCAACGGGAGTAAGTCCAGGGATTTTTATCCGGCATTGAAGGGCCAACTCTTAACGGTTTACTCCTTTTTATAGTCTGCCACCGTGGTCTGTCCGGGGACAGACCACGGTGGCATCACCAAAAAATCATGACAAACACCAACACAGAGTCTTCTGACCGCATCGCCATTATCGGTACCGGCCATGTCGGCGCCACCAGTGCTTACGCGTTGCTGATGAGCGGCGTGGCCCGCGAAATCGTCTTGATCGACATCAACCCCGAACACGCCGAGGGCGAGGCGATGGACTTGCAACACGCCGTGCCGCTCACGTCGCCGGTGCGGGTATGGGCGGGTGATTACAAAGATGCCGCGCGCAGTGCTGTCGTTGTCATCACGAGTGGGGTCGGGAGTCGCCCCGGCGAATCGCGGCTCGACCTTCTGAGTCGCAACGTGACGGTCGTGCGCGAATGTACGCGCCGCCTGATGGACGAAGGCTTTGACGGCGTGCTGTTGATGACAACCAACCCGGTAGACATCCTCGCGCAGGTGGCGCAGGAAGAATCAGGTTTGCCGGTCGGTCGGGTTATTGGTTCCGGCACCGTGCTCGACACGTCGCGTCTGCGCGCGATGCTCGGCGAAGCGTTGAAGGTCGACGCCCGCTCCGTCCACGCGTACATCATCGGTGAGCACGGTGATTCGGAAATTGCCGTGTGGAGTTCGGCACGCGTGGCGGGTGTACCGCTCGTTGATTATTGCGCACCGGATGTAAGCCCAGACTTCGACGGCCTGTTGCAACGCGTGCGGCACGCCGCGCCCGAGATCATCCGGCGCAAAGGCTACACTTCGTTCGCCATCGCCTCGTGCGTCGCGCGCATCTGCGAGAGTGTCATGCGCGATGAACACACGGTGCTGCCCGTCTCGACGATGATGCGCGGCGAGTACGGGATCGAGGGCATCTACCTGAGTACACCCTGCGTTGTCGGACACCTCGGCGTCGAGCGGGTCATCGAACTATCGCTTGACGAAATGGAACATCGAGGTCTCGAAGCGTCAGCGGAAGTGTTGCGACGCACCTTCGAAAGCCTGCGCGGGTAGAGGAGCCAAATTGTTCAACGTGTTCGCACTTGGAACGTTGAACAAAGGCCAATCTGGGATTGGCAGGCCGCGATAGCGGCCAATGGAGTAGTCAAAAATTTGAACAGCAGGTAAATGCCTCGCCTTTACAGCAAGTTGGCCACTCATGCGGCTCGTCGTTTACGGAACCATGCCGCATCCGTGACTAATTATTTGCGGTTCAGGGTATACATCTCGAACAAGGAAAGCAACTTTAAAGTAATTTGACAATGGCGAGTACCGCCGCTGTCTGACCAATCCAAGAGAGGAACATCCATTTGATGATATCGGACTTGGCCTCGGTCAGCTTCGTTTCCAATTTGTAAATACCCTCTTTGGTGGCAAAAACATCCTTCTTCTGATTGACGGTTTGTTCAGCTTTTGTTTCTACATACTCGATCAGTGTAGCTGCTTCGGCTTCGCTAAACCGATTTTTTAAAATGTCGTACGTCTTCAATTCCAACGTGGTAGCACTCGTAACTTCTGATTTTTTGACGTAAGTTATATGGAAATTTGCCAATGACCTAACCATGATTACCCACGAAACCGTCCGCCAATTAGCCCTGGCCCTTCCCGAAGCCCAGGAGCATGACCACTGGGGTCGGCCTTCGTCCCGGGTTAGAAAGAAGATTTTTGCAACCACTTGGCCCGGGGAGCAGCGGGCCGTTTTGAAACTCACTCCCGCCGAACAGCAACACCTCGTGGCGACAGACCCGGTTACCTTTTCACCAATTCCCGGTGCCTGGGGCCAAAAGGGCTGGACCTTCGTGCAGTTTGACAA
>JAJAZB010000357.1 GCA_026785975.1 Cytophagaceae bacterium
CCTTATTCCCATTCAAATCCCTTACCTCCAACAGCCGTACTGGGTGGGTTTGGAGATGCCCGAAACCTTACCCGATCCCGACGATACCACGAAGCAAATCCCCGTTGCCGTGGATCGGGATTACCTGAGTATCGTGACCCTGGGACTCGACAACGCCCATACGTTCGGCGGGCTGCAAGGCGGGCTTTTGCTGGATGAATGGACGGAGGTGATTCCTGTAAAAACGGAGACGACCGGCATCGCCGTCAATTACAACCAGCCCAACGCCGAATCGCCGCAGAGTTGGTTGCTGGCGGTTTCGCCCACGCTGCAAGGTAATTGGGACTGGGAAACGCTGGTCGCGATTCTGAACGAAACCCTCGAACGGGCCAAACAGCGGGCCGTCGAGCCGGACCAACTGGCCAGTAAGACGAATCTGGGGCAATTGCTGCCCGCGACCATCACGCCCCAATCCTCCGACCCGGACGCGGGGAGTTTTCTGGCGTATTCAAAACTTTATACAGTGAAAAGTGAAAAGTGAAGAGTTAAAAGTTATTATAACTCTCTGGATACAAAAACTTTATCTGTCAATAACTTTTAACCGATGTTACGCAGGCGAGCAAAATGCCGTCATTGCGAGGAGGAGGTACGACGACGAAGCAATCTACCGAAGCGGGCCAGAATCATGGGTATGCCAACTTTTCTGGCATGGTCTACGGCGACAGATTACTTCGTCAGTCATTGCGTTCCTTTCTCGCAATGACGGGTGAACGCGCTTTTTACGTAACCTCAACTATTAACTTTTCACTAAAAATCATGGCGCTCTCTAAACTTATTCTTTCTGACGCGGCCCTTAAAATTAAAGTGCCCAGCATCACGGCCTGGAATCGACTGGAAGGTCGTCCACGGGATGAAGATTTTTCCCGCGTCCTCCGCGCCGAAGTGCGCGATCCACTCTGGATGCTTTGTCGGCAGTGGCAAATGGGCGAATTTCAGGGCGAAGACGCGGGCACGGCCCTGGAAGCCCGGTTTGTTTCCGAGACGGCCCGGTTTCAGTCGTTTACGGGCGGCAGCGGCGTACCCGTTCCCTATTCCGACGCGTTGCCTCTGGAGGTACACGTGGAGCGCGAAGTGTTGCACTTCGACGTTTTTACCCAACTCCAACTCGGGAAAACCTGGGTGCAACTCCTGCGTAAACAGGCGCTAACCCCTCACATCGCGGGGGTTTACGTACCCAATTGCCCGTTCGATTCGCCCGCTCCCGGCATCGACCAGGATTACCGGAGCAGTACCCCCGAAGTGGCTCAGTGGCTCAGTCTGGCCGAAGGGCAGGTACCCAACGGTGAAAAACTCCTGGCGGCCCTGCGCGACGGGACGCACGATACCTGGGTGATGGGCCTGCCGGATGCCCAAAAACTGAAGGACCTCGGGCGGGAATTCGTGGCGTTGTTTGGCCGCGTGTACAACGAACCCGATCCCCCAACGGAGGATTGCTGGAAACCCCAACGCATGGAATACCAGTTTGCCGTGACCACGGGCGAGGGTTCCAGCGAACAAAGTTTGGTGGCCGAGCAGTACTACGAAGGCCACCTGGATTGGTACTCGTTTGACCGGGGGCAGCGGCAATCCGTCGACGAAGCCCAGCCGATTGAGCGACAGACGCAATCCTACATTCCCACGCCGATTCAGTACTACGGGATGCCTAACCGCCGCTGGTGGGCGTTTGAAGAAGGCGTAACGAATCTCGGCAATCTGAACGCCCAGACCTCGGATTTAGCCACGCTGCTTTTTGCGGAATTTGCGCTGCTTTTTACCAACGACTGGCACCTGATTCCCTGCCCGCTGCCGGTGGGTTCCCTCACCGATATTCGGGGAATTCTGGTGACCGACGTGTTTGGCCTGAAAACCTGGGTGCGGCCCGTGGGCCGGGGTTTGGACGACGATTGGAATCGCTGGAGCGTGTTTAATCTCAAAACCATCGCGCCGGACGATGCCGCCGATACGCGCCTGCTGATTCCCCCCTCGCTCGTGAAAACCCTTGAAGGCGAGGCGCTCGAAGAAGTGCGTTTTATTCGCGACGAAATGGCGAATCTGGTTTGGGGCATCGAACAAACCGTACCGGCCGAACTGGGTCAGGGGCAGGACGGCTACGAAGCGGCGAATCGACTGGAAACGTATCTGAAATTGCTCGGCGCGATTCCGGCGGATGTACCCCTGCCGCCCCCGCCCGACGAGCAGCCGCCCGCGACGCTGCACTACCAACTGGGCACGACGGTTCCACGAAACTGGATTCCGTTTATTCCCGTCAACATTACGCCCGCTTCCGCGCAAATCAGGCTCCAGAAGGCCGCCATGCCCGAATTTGTGGATCGCTACGGCGATACGATTGTCGCGTCGCGCACGTCGCTGATTCGATCAGCGGGTAAGTTTTTCCTGAATGAAGAAGAAGTTCCCCGGGCGGGTGCCATTGTCAAGCGGATGTTTAACCGCACGCGCTGGTACAACGGCAAGGTGTTTACCTGGGTCGCCAAACGCAAGGAAGCCGGACGGGGTGAAGGTGAGAGCGGCTTGGCGTTTGATCAGGTGAGGTAGATTACATTCGTAGGCGTCGGATCGTCATGCTTCAGGAAGTGTAAAATGAGTCTTCGTCACCACTTCTGGTTTCGCAATTTCCTTTACGATCTTTCGACTCCCATCCGGAAACACTTCAATGAGTTTGCCATCTTCAGCAATTAGCACACTATCGCCAGAGGCCAGCGTCTGCCAGTAGGCCTGCCGGGTGGCGTGTTCAGCCAGTTCGGGAATCTGGTCTCCAGGTACTGGAGGGCTTTTTCAGTAAGGGGCATCTTAGGGAATGCTTATAACAAAGATACATACCGCATCCCGCGAACGGGTTAGCGATCTTATTTTAGTGAACCGATTCATGCGCCATTCAACCTGAATAGGCAGCCACCGCCAGCTTGAGCCGTTGGGCTATTCGCGACCGTAGCATCTGGGGCGCAACGACTTCCACGCGTTCGCCCAGGGCCATCAGTTCGCTTTCCAACTCAAAATTCAATTGCAGTTGGAACGTAAACAAACGGCTTCCGTCGGCAAAGGTTTCCCCGGCCCGCTGACTGGCGTGTAAAGGTTTGGTAAGCAGGTAAGGCACCTGCCCGGCGACGACCCGTAACATGACGGGTTCAGGGTTGGTTTCGGGTACGCTCACGCCGATGAGGTGACTAAACCGATTGTTCAACGGCGCGCGCATCGAATTTTTCGCGGTGTCTTCAACGACCTCAGTGTCCTGGATTCGGTCTAAAGCCAGGGTACGAATCGAGTTCAGGTTCTCATCCCAGCCCAACAAAAACCAGCGGTTTCGGTACTCTTTTAACTGTAACGGATGGATAATCATCCTGACCGGCTCCGAAGCCGCGAAGGGCTGGTAGTTGACCAGAAGGGATCGGTTTCCTTTAATGGCTTTATAAAGTGGGCTGATCCAGGCCAAACCAGCGACCTCGCGATTGGTTTCCAATTGAATTGGCTCGTCGATGAAGTCGGTGTTACTGAGCCGCCCTTGCCGCAACCGCTCGATCAATCCAGTCACGATTTCTACGTGGGGCAGTCCTTCAAATTGCTGAAGAATAGACAGGGCTTCCTGCAATTGCTGCAAGTCCTGGGTCGTCAAGGGTCGCTCGAAAATGCTGAATGCTGCGTTCTCGTACCGATACAGGCCCTTCCGGCAAACAATCGGCGCATCGAAGCCCTCCGGCGGCAAACTGCGCATGACTCTGAAATCATCCTGCACCTGCCGGCCACTGATCGAAACGGAGGACCCGGCAAATTCACTCAACCGGCGGGCAATTTCTTCCTGAAGACCGGGCAAACTCCACTCTTTACCGGGTTGCTGGAAGCAATGGTCGATAATCCGGTAACGAAAACTGGCGAATTTATTGAGCGACATGGATTGCCAACTTTTTTTCGTAAATCTGACAAAATTTTCAACCAATGCAGATAGGCTTCATTTAAGCGCTGTTCTTTGCCCCGCCTACTTATTTTTGTAGGACTTTCGCTTAGCCTCACCCGCGCGGCGGACCGTCCCGGCCCCTCTCCGGTGGAGAGGGGTGACTCAGAAACCTGGATTTGCACCCCTCTCCACCGGAGAGGGGCCGGGACGGTCCGCCGCGCGGGTGAGGCTCCAAGCACCTTGAGCGAAAGTCCTATTTTTGGTATTCACGCTAATTCTCTACCCGTTGAAACGAATTCGCTACCTGACCATCCGGTTCGACGCCGAAATCCAAGCCTACGAAGTGCCCGCCTTCCGGGGGGCCGTGGTTGAGAAAGCCGGGCGCGAGCACGTGGCTTTTCACAACCACCTCGGCGAAACGGGTTTCGTGTACCGCTACCCCGTCATTCAGTACAAACGCGTGGGGCGCAACCCCCTGATTGTGTGCGTGGACGAAGGCGTGGACGAAATCCACCACTTCTTCCAGAACCAAACCTGGGACATCCTCCTCGGCGACCGTCCGCTTACCCTGCGGGTACGCGACCTGCGCCTCAACCAGTACACCCTGCAAGCCTGGGAGCATAGTTTCGCGCTGCGCATCGAAAACTGGCTGGCCCTCAACACCGAAAACTACGCCCGCTACCAGGCCCTGACCAGCGAGGAAGGCCGCCTGGCCCTGCTCGAACAGGTGCTGACGGGCAACATCCTCTCGCTGGCCAAGGGCCTGGGCTGGTTTGTGGAGCGCCCCGTGGTGGTGCGCATCACCCGGCTGAGTGCCCCGCGCTGGCGGCGGTTTAAGGAGCAACTGCTGACGGTGTTCGACGCCGACTTCGAGAGCAACGTGTTCCTGCCCGAGTACATCGGCCTGGGCAAGGGCGTCAGCCACGGCTTCGGGGTGGTGTTTCGGAGCCGGGCGAATCATTTACCTCAAAACCAACGCGAACATGGCGAATGACTTACGGCGGGAAGCGGTGTATCTGGCGGGGTTGGTGCATGACATTGGGAAATTTTACCAGCGCGGCGACGAGCAGCCGAAACGGGTGTTAAACCGTTCGGATGTGACCACGTTCTGTCCAGTCGATCAGTACGGGGGCTACACGCACAAACACGTTCTCTGGACGGCTCAATTTCTGGAAGATCATCCGCAACTGTTCGCCCAAAATGCCGACGTGTTCGGCTCTCCCGATGCGGTTGGACGGTTTTTCCGGTATGCGGTGGCGCATCACAAACCCGACGCAGCCGACATCGGCCAACGCCTCGTGCAGAAAGCCGATCACTACGCATCGGGCCTCGACCGCACCTCATCGGAGGGGTTAAAAGACGAATACGAAGAAATAAACCACGAGCGAAGTGGCAAATGGGACGATTTTCGGAAGGTGCGGATGGTCAGCATTTTTGAACCTTTGCTGGGGAATCAACTGATTCAACACCGCCTGCCGGTGGCCTCGGTGACGTTGGACAAATCGTTTTTCCCGAAGAAACAATTTGCCGAATCAGCTACTGACCAGTACGTGAGTCTTTGGCAGGCGTTCACGCAGGAAGTGGCCCAACTGCCCCGGCAATCCTTTGGTTCGTTGGCAGATTCGCTGTTGTATTTGCTTGAAAAATACACCGTTACCGTACCAAGCAGCACCCAGCACTTGCCCGACGTTTCGCTTTACGACCACCTGAAGAGCACGGCAGCACTGGCGCTCTGCCTGCACGATTATCTGGAAGAACGCAATGGCCTGACCAAACTCGACCTGACCGCGACCGACCAACCGTTTCTGTTGATTGGGGGTGATTTGTCCGGCATTCAGGCGTACATCTACGACATCATCGGTAAAAACGCCGCTAAGAACCTCAAAGGACGGTCATTTTACCTGCAATTGCTGGTGGACAGCATCGTGCAACGGCTCGTGGACGGACTGGGCTTGTACCGGGCCAACATTGTGTACAGTTCAGGCGGAGGGTTCTATCTCCTGGCTCCGAATACCCAGAAAATTCATGCAGAACTGGCTAAACTTCGACAGGAAATCAGCGAAAAACTACGCGACGAACAGGGGCTAAAACTTTATATGGCCCTTGACTGTGAACCCGTTTCTCAAGGGCAGGTTTTTGGCAAGAAGATCAACGAAGTCTGGACCAATCTGAGCAAGCGGCTATCTGCCCGCAAACGTAACCGCTTTGCCGATTTCATGGTCAAGGAAGCGGGGTATCAACATTTCTTCGAGCCAAGCGAAGTGGGTGGGGAAAGTCGGGGCACCCGCGATGCCATCACGGGCGAAGAGTTCGTCGGAGGTGAAACCCGCTTCCAGCTTGACCCCGGCGAGGAGGACAGCCCGGAGGTGACCCAAACGACGTTCAATCAGGTTCGCCTCGGTAAAGCCCTCCGGCAGCGGGTGGAATACCAGGTAATGACCAAGAAGGCCGTGCCGTACTGGGAGCCAACGTATGAACTCGGCCAGCGGAGCGACCTGCATTTCAATCCGCTGAACTTGGGCTACTGCACCTATTTTCTGAACGAACAAACCCTGGCAAAACTTCGGAACAAACTGAGAGGCAGCGTCGATGACGCCACCATCCTGAGTGTAAACAAGCCCGAGATGACCGACCTCGACCTGAGCGGCAACCGACAGACCCAGGGCTTCACATTTTACGGTGGCAACGATACACCCCGTGCCACCACCCCCGGCGATGATGATGAGAAGACGGCCGGTAGCGTGCTTTATTTTGAGGAATTAGCGGGTGACGTTTCGTTGAAACGGCTGGGCATCCTGCGCATGGACGTGGATAACCTCGGGTACATTTTCAAAGAGGGTTTTACAGATCAAAAGCGAACCTTCTCGCGAGATCAAAAGCGAACCTTCTCGCGGTACAGTGCCCTGAGC
>JAJAZB010000358.1 GCA_026785975.1 Cytophagaceae bacterium
CTTCAGGGGGTGGGGGGTTTGCAGATGACGATTTTTGAACGCCATCCGCCAAACGCATAAACTGAACCCGTGAAAATACGCCTGCTCATCGCCGACGACCACGCCGTAGTCCGCAAGGGCCTCATTACCCTGCTCGAAGACGAAGCCGATCTGGAAATCGTTGGCGAGGCCGTCGACGGACAAGATGCCGTCGAGAAAGCGCGCGCGTTGAAACCCGACATTGTGCTGCTCGACCTGACCATGCCCCGAATGTCGGGCCTGGAGGCAGCCAAACTCATTGCCGACCGCCAACCCGCCGTGCGGACGTTGGTGTTTTCGATGCACAACAACCAGGAATACATCGTGAGTGCGGTTGAAAATGGGGCCTGGGGGTATTTGCTGAAAGACAATTCCAGGGAAGAAATTTTGTTGGCCATTCACACCGTGGCCAATGGCGAGAAGTACTTCCCGCCCCAGATTTCGGCGGTGCTGGCCGAGGCGCTGGTGAACAAAAATCGCCCAAAAAAGGCCGATAAACCCGAAGGCGGTTTAGGGAAACTCTCGCGCAAGGAGCGGCAGATTCTCCAATTCATTGTCGATGGAATGAACAGCCGCGAAATCGCCGAAAAGCTAATTCTGAGCGTCCGAACGGTGTCTAACCACCGCGCCAATATGCTCCGCAAAGCCAGGGTGAAAAACACCGTGGAACTGGTGCGGATGGTGGTGGAAGAGAAGGGGAAATGAATTAGTTTGAAGTTTGAGGGTTTGAAGTTTGAACAAAACCTTCAAACCCTCAAACTTCAAACCTTATCAAACCCTCAAACCTTGTCAAACCTCAATCTCTCAAACCTTGTCAAACCTCAAAAAAAACGCATGAAAAAAACGATTTTACTCGGAACGGTTTTGCTCGTAGGACTCGCCGGTTGCCGCACCTCCAACCAAAAAGAGGCTACGGCAACGACCGATTCAACGGACTGGGCGCTGTTGTCTTTCGTGAAAGTTGACAGCCTCAACCCCATCATCCGGCCTTCGGCAGCGCTTGAATTTATGGACCCGATTTTGAAAAAATCGGTGAAATGGGAAGAAAAAGACGTGTTCAACCCCGCCGCCGTGGTGCGCAATGGTCAGGTGTACATGATCTACCGGGCCGAGGACGTGATTGGTAAATTTGCCGGTACCTCGCGCATGGGCCTGGCGGTGAGCGACGACGGACTACATTTCAAAAAAGAACCCGCGCCCGTTTTTTACCCCGACAACGACGCCTGGAAAAAGTACGAGTGGGAAGGCGGCTGCGAAGACCCGCGCATCGTCGAGTCTTCGCCAGACGGCAAGTCCGAGGGAATTTACATCATGACCTACACCTCGTACGACGGTACCACGGCCCGGCTCATGCTGGCGACCTCGCCCGATTTGCGCCGCTGGACGAAGCACGGGCCGATTTTGGGAGGAAAATTTCTGAATACCTGGTCGAAATCGGGCGCGATCGTCAGCAAACGGGTGGGTGAAAAAATCGTGGCGGAGAAAGTAGCCGGTAAGTACTGGATGTACTTCGGCGATACGGATTTGTTCATTGCCTCATCGGACGACCTGATTCACTGGACCCCACTCGAAGACAGCACCGCCCAAAATGGACTAAAGTCCGTGTTGAAACCCCGCCCTGGCCAATTTGACAGCCAGTTGGTTGAGCCGGGACCGTACGCGCTGCTGACCGAAAAAGGCATCGTACTCATTTACAACGCCGCCAATAAAGGCGATACCAACAACCCGACCCTGCCCAATATGACCTACGCCGCCGGGCAGGCGCTCTACTCGGCCAGCGACCCAACGAAACTAATCGCCCGGTTGGACAGTAATTTTTTCCGCCCCGACAAACCCTATGAACTGGTGGGGCAGGTAAACAACGTGTGTTTTCTGGAGGGGCTGGTGCCGTTTAAAGGCAAATGGTTTTTATACTACGGCACGGCAGATTCTAAAATTGCGGTCGCCGTGCGCGAATCGCTTTGAACAGGTTTGAGGGTTTGAAAAGGTTTGAAATTTGATTGTCACTCAAACCTTTAAACCACTCAAACCCTCAAACTTCAAACCTCAAACCTCTTCAAACTTCAAACCTTTTCAAACCCTCAAACCCTGTTCATGCCCCGCATTAGCCCGCTTTCCGTTGAAGAAGCGGCCCCCGACACGCGGGCGGCCTTTGCCCGGCACGTGGCCGAGTACCCCGGCAGCCGGATTACCAACATGAAAGCCACGTTGGGCCGCTCGCGGCTGGCCTTCGAGGTGTATATGCAATGGTATCCGCTGTACGAGGAAACCAAAAAAATTCTGGGCAATCGCCTGGCTTATTTGTTTTCGCACGCCATTTCCCAGGGTTCGGATTGCCCGCTTTGTACGACGTTTTTTCGGAAAATCATCCTCGAAAACGGGGAGCAACCTGAAGACCTGCACCTGACCGACCAGGAACAAGTTCTGCTGACGTTTGGAAGCGAAATTGCCCGGAACCGGGGCGAAATTCCCGACGCCCTTTACGAGCAAGTCGCGGCCAGGTATACCCCGGAACAAGTGGTGGTACTCGTCGCGTTTGCGGGCCAGATGATCGCTACGAATATTTTTAACAATGTGCTGGAAGTGACCATCGATGAATACCTGACGCCGTACACGGTCTACCCTTAACCCTTTCAGGGGGTTGGGGGTGGCACTGACAGCAGGGGCAATTGCAATGTTGACTAAAACCGCGTTGTTTTGTGTCCGCCCTTTTCAAAAACCTTCCACCGCTTAGGGAGTTCTTTTCTGTGAATAGCCGATTATCATTCTTAATTTTCTACTTAAACCTATGCATAAAATCTATTTCAACCGCGCCCTGTTGACGGGCCTGCTGGCCCTGGCCTTAACGTCGGCGAACCCGGCACAGGCGCAGGATCCGGCCCTGATGACGCTGGCCCTCACCGATGGGTCGGCGTTCCGAAACGCCGGAACCAATTGGAAAATCGTCGGCGACGTGTCGGCCAGCCTCGACCAGAACGGCGTCATCAATGCCAGTCCCGGCACGGGCGTACTGGCCAATCAGCCCGACGCCCAGAATAAGGTAAACCTGCTAACGACGATGGAGCACGGCGATCTGGACGTGGAGTTTGACTTCATGATGGCGACCCATTCTAACTCCGGCTTTTATCTGCAAGGGCGCTACGAAATTCAACTGAACGATAGCTGGGGCGTAAAAATCCCGACGTACGGCGATTGCGGCGGCATTTACAAACGCCGGGAATTGCCCTCGGGCCGACTTTACGACGGCCACGCGCCGCGCATGAACGTCTGCAAAGCACCCGGCCTGTGGCAACACATGGCGATCTCGTTCCAAGCCCCGCGCTTCGATGCCAACGGCAAAAAACTCACGAACGCCAAAGTACTCAGCATCGTCATGAATGGCGCCACGCTGCACGAAAACGTGGAATTGACCGGCCCCACCGGCGGCCCGATTTCCGAACAGGAAGTGGCCCTCGGCCCTATCATGATTCAGGGCGATCACGGGGCGGTGGCTTTCCGCAACATCAAGTACAAAAATTACACGGGCAAACCCGCTCAACTGGCCGCCGTGAAGTACAAAGTGTACTACGGGGCCAACGAGAAAGCCTTCGAGCGCATTCCGGATTTCAGCAAATTGAAACCCGACGCCGAGGGTACATCCCGAGAGCTAACCTGGGAGGTGAGCAAAAACCCCAATAACTTCGGTCTGTTGTTGAATACGGCCTTGAAAACCACCACGCCCGGCCGGTACACGTTTACGTTCGGGCACGGCGGGCAGGCGCAACTGATGGTCAATGGCAAAGAACTTTACGCCCGCAGAGGTGCCGCCTCCATCGACTTGCCAGCGGGTGACATTCCGATAGAAATCAGGCTGGCCAAAAGCGAAAGCGGGCAAGAACCAGCCTTAGGGCTGATGGTTGAAGGTCCCGATTTCCGGCGCACGGCCCTGCATAGTTCTGGTTCCATGCCGGTGAGGCCACCCGACGATCCGATTGTGATTGACGCACGGGAAAGCACCATCACGCGTTGTTTTATGGATTACCGGAAGGAAAATAAGCTCGTTAAGCGCATCGTGCATTCGGTCAACGTGGGTGGCCCCGACGGTTTGCACTACACGTTCGACATGGACAACGCCGCCCTGGCTCAGGCCTGGCGCGGCGATTTTCTCAACGCCGAACCCATGTGGGACGACCGGGGCGATGGCTCGGCCCGGCCGCTCGGTGCCTTGCAAATCTTCAACGACGCGCCACTTTTCGCCCAACTCAACGACATGAACCAGGTTTGGGCGGATACCCTGCCCAATGCCAGCGCCTTCCGGCCCCGGGGTTATGACATCGCGGCGGGCAATTTGCCCGTCTTTCGTTACGTGTTTTACGGCGCGGAAATCGAAGATGCCATCCGACCCGAAGACAGCGGCAAAATGCTCACCCGTGAACTGACGGTGAAAAATCCGCCGACCAACCTCTATTGCCGCCTGGCCGAAGCCCAAACCATCACCGAAGTGGGCGCGAATACCTACGCCGTCGACGGCAAAGCCTACTACGTGCGGGTGCTCGATGGCAAGCCAACCCTGCGTACCGTGAACGGTCGTCAGGAACTGCTTGTACCCGCTGGCGGGAAAGTGAAGTACTCGGTGATGTTCTGAAAAACAGTGGTCGGACGATTTCTTCATCGTCCGACCACTTCTAAAAGGTTTCGGCTTGAGAAAATATCGGGGACGCCCAGTCGTCCAACCACTTAAAAAAAGTTTCGGTTTGAGAAAATCCACGTCCGACATTCCAAAAAAGAAATGAAAAATTCCATCAAAACCATACTCCTCGGCCTCCTGGCAAGCTTAGGAACGAGCGGTGCGATTCTGGCGCAGAACACGGCCCCGACCGAAAACGATTACTACAAAATCATGAAAGTACCCATGCCCGAAGGTACCGTGCTCGAAGTGGGCGGGCTGTGTGCCTTGCCCAACGGCGACATGGGCGTAAGTACCCGACGCGGCGACGTGTACATCATCGAGAATCCGACGGGCACGGCGCACTTCCGCAAATTTGCCAGCGGCTTGCACGAAATCCTGGGACTGGCCTACAAAAATGGCTCGTTGTACTGCGCCCAGCGGGGAGAATTGACCAAACTCACCGACCGCAACGGTGATGGCATAGCCGACCGCTACGAAACCGTCTACGCCTGGCCAGTGTCGGGACACTACCACGAGTACAGTTTTGGGCCGAAAATCGCCCCCGACGGTAGCTTTTTCGTCACGGCCAACGTGGCGTTTGGCAATGAAGAATGGTGGCGGGGCGAAAGCCGCGTTCCCTGGCGGGGCTGGACGATGCGCATCACCGAAGACGGGAAAATGGAACCCTGGGCGACGGGAATGCGCTCACCCTGCGGTCTGGGCATGATCAACGGCGAATTTTACTACGCCGATAACCAGGGCGATTGGATGGGTTCCGGGTTTTTGACGAAGGTCGACAAAGGCGATTTTACCGGCCACCCCGCCGGACTACGCTGGACGGGCCGACCGGAGTCGCCCATCAAAATGAGCACTGCCGACCTCTACGCCGTGGTCGACCCGCGCAGTTCACCCAAAGGCGGCCCCTGGATCAAACCCGAAAATAACCCCAACGAAACGCCAATCACCCTGTTTGAGGCCGAGAAGAAATTGCCCGAAATCAAAACCCCGACCGTCTGGCTGCCACACGGAATTCTGGGCATTTCAACCTCCGAAATTATCACGGATGATACTCAGGGCGGCTTTGGGCCTTTTGCCGGGCAGGTATTCGTAGGCGATCAGGGCCAGTCGAAAGTGGATCGGGTCTTCCTGGAAAAGGTCAATGGCGTCGATCAGGGCGCGTCGTTCCCATTCCGCGAAGGGTTTCAGTCGGGGGTGTTGCGCATGGCCTGGGGTACCGACAATTCCTTGTTTGTGGGCCAGACCAACCGGGGTTGGGGCAGCACGGGCAAAGATCCGTTTGGCCTGCAACGGCTCGTCTGGACGGGAAAAATGCCGTTTGAAATGAAAGCCATTCGCGCCATGCCCGACGGTTTTGAAGTGGAATTTACCCTACCCGTCGACCGGAAGACTGCCGAGGATTTGGCCAATTATCAGGTCACGGGGTTTATTTACAAATACCATCCCGTGTACGGTAGCCCCGTGGTGAACGATAAAGTGCTCAAAATCAAAGGCGTGAAAGTGGCCGACGACGGGTCGCGGGTGCGGGTGGTGGTGGATGGACTTCGCGAAAAATACATTCACGAACTCAAACTGGAAGGCATCCGCTCGCAGAATGCGACCCTGCCGCTTTTGCACAACACGGGATACTACACGCTAAATAGCATTCCATCCGGCGAAAAACTGGCGATGGCTGGATTGAGTACCCGCAACTCAGGTGCCAAGCACGACCACACCGCAATGGCGAGCGTAAAAACAACCTCGCCCGATGGCCCCGCCAAAGGCGCTACGGCGACCAAACCGGCGAAGCCCCTAACGGGCAAACGCATAACCGCGATGCCCGCCGACTGGGGCAAGCCCGATCAGGTGATTCAACTCGGTACGGTACCCGGCTTGAACTACGACAAGAAAGCCCTGACCGTCACGGCGGGCAGCAAGGTTTCCTTGACCTTCAACAACGTCGACGATATGCCGCACAACTTTGTCATTGTAAAACCGGGCACCGCCAATACCGTCGGCGAAACGGCCCTGAAAATGGGCCTCAAGGGGATGGAACTCAACTACGTACCCAACACGGCCAACGTCATTTACCACACGAAGCTCATCCAGCCGGGTGCCGCCGAAACCATCTATTTTGTGGCCCCCACGCAGCCGGGCACCTACACCTACGTCTGCACGTACCCCGGCCACTACGCCAACATGCAGGGGACGTTGAAGGTGGTGAAGTAAAATCGTTTATTGAACTTGACAAAAAGCGGCCCCCCCGTACAGCGGGGGCGGGTTTTTTTTTATTAGAAATTTAAATTTTGAAATTTTTAAAAATATTTCAAAATTTTTTTCGGGGAAGGGTTTTAAAA
>JAJAZB010000359.1 GCA_026785975.1 Cytophagaceae bacterium
AGACTTTTACGACGGGTTGGTTGGTGATGCGCAGCCAGGTTAAGATTTTGTTAATCCATCCCGCTTTCCAATTCATTTTAGAAATTTGCTTAGACGAAGGTAAGTTACCTTCCAAATCTGTTCCCAACCCCAGTTTTTACTCATCGCTACGCAACAGGAACCCAAATTAAAACTATTATTTCCCATCAATCCAGTGTCCGGTCGAAACGATAAATCGAATTGGGAAGCGGGCATCAACGCATATTTTCAGCATTCCCCGCATGACATCGAACAGCTTAAATAGGACGGAAGAGAACACGAAGCCACGCTGCGCCACTGGATCAAAACCTGGAAACCCGACCGGATTGTCGCCGTCGGTGGTGATGGCACGGTAAAACTGGTCTATGAGCAAATTCTGGGTTCTCGGGTTGTTCTGGGTATTTTGCCGGCGGGTTCGGCCAACGGCATGGCCCGTGAACTGAACATTCCGCTGACGGTCGAAGCCAGTCTCGACGTGGTGGTCCAAGGAATGGTGAAGCCCATCGACGTCATCCGAATTAATCAGGACGACATTTGTATCCACCTGAGCGACATTGGGATGAACGCGCAACTGGTCAAGTATTACCAGGAAAACAACTGGCGCGGAAAGCTCGGCTACGCTCGTGGGGTACTGAAAGTGTTGCTGCGGAGGCGACTGTTGCGGGTGGAAATCAAAACCACGAACGAAACCGTTCAGCGGGTGGCCCGGATGATTGTGTTGGCCAATGCCAGCCGGTACGGCACGGGAGCCGTCATCAACCCGGAGGGCGACGTGGCCGACGGACTTTTTGAAGTCGTGGTGATACGGAAACTGGCGCTGACGGAGGTACTGAAAATGTTCTGGCGCTACCGGCCCTTCGATCCGGGCAAGACGGAGATTTTCAAGGCGACCTCCATCCACATCGAAACCCGTAAAAGTGCTTACTTTCAAGTCGATGGCGAGTACCGGGGACGGGTCAGGCAGGTCGACGCGGAGATTGTGCCCGGTCAGCTAAACGTGATGTTGCCCAAAACCTAAACTCCACAGATTCCTGGCTTTGAATGGGTAATTGTTGTAAAAACCAGCTTTAATAAATCGAGTACCTTCTGTTCACTACGTTCGCTCGCCTATGCTACCGCAAACTGCCCTCCCGCGCCGGGATGCGCTCAAAAGCCTTCTCGCTGCCGGACTAACCGGCACGTTTCCCGAAAGTCCGGCCCAGGCCCCCGCTCCACCGGCTAAGCCCTTCGCGGTGCATATTTTTTCAAAGGCACTGCATTTTCTGTCCTACGACGAACTGGCTGCCGTAACGGCTGAGACTGGCTTCGATGGCGTCGACCTGAGCGTCCGACCCGACGGCCACGTCGAACCGGCGCGCGTTCGGGACGATTTGCCCAAAGCCGTCGCCGCGATGCAGAAGGCGGGCCTTGCTCCACCGATGATGACGACATCGATTGCCCGGGCCGACGACAACGCTACCCGCGCTATCCTCGAAACCGCTAAAAAACTGGGTATCACGCACTACCGCATGGGTTGGCTGACGTACCCCGCCGGGCAGACCATTCCGGAAACGCTCAAGCAGTACAAAACCCAACTGACCGCGCTGGCCCAACTCAACGCCGAAAATAAGGTTGTCGGTACGTACCAAAACCACGCCGGTGCCAACGTAGGTTCGCCCGTCTGGGATTTAGCCCAACTGCTCCAACAGGTCGACAGTCCCTGGCTGGGTTGCCAGTACGACATCCGGCACGCGACAGCCGAAGGCGGCAGTTCCTGGCCCCTGGGTTTGCAACTGGTACAGCCCCACATTGGGGTTTTAGCCATCAAAGATTTTGTTTGGAAACAGGTCAACGGGCGCTGGAGACCCGTCAGCGTTCCGCTGGGTGAGGGCATGGTCGATTACCCGACCTATTTTGCGGCCCTAAAAAAATACGGGGTGAAGGCACCGATTTCCCTGCACCTGGAGTATCCGCTGGGTGGGGCCGAAGACGGCAAACGGCAGATCACCGTGCCGAAAGAAACGATTTATGCCGCGATGCGGACGGATTTGCAGACCCTGAAAAAAATGCTCAACCAGGCTGGGCTGGTGGGGTAAATTTGGGGGGTGTCGGACGACTTTTTTTCGTCGGGGACGCCCAGTCCGACACCTTAGAAAAACTCCCCGATTGCCACAACCTAATTCCTGAATCGCCCTGGCGTGGAACGACTCCTTCGTCGTTCCACGCCTAAAAAAGCCCCGGGCATCAAAATCTCCCAAATTACCCCATACCCCAAAAAGCCTCTCAATCACCAGCCACGCCTCCAAAACCGGGCAAAAACAACCTCAGTCAGCGAATTATCCGACCCGTTAGGGCAAAAAAAAACACGCCGTGTGGCGTGTTTTTAACGAATAGTCGAAAGTCTTAGTTAAACGAGTTCGACGTTTACCGCGTTAAGACCCTTCTTACCGCGCTCAACTTCAAATTTTACTTTGTCGTTTTCGCGAATCTCGCTGATAAGACCCGATACGTGTACGAAGATGTCCTCGCTCGAATCATCGGGCTTGATGAATCCAAATCCTTTGGAGTCATTGAAAAATTTTACTGTTCCAGTTTGCATTGTTATTCTTTAAAAATTACGCTGCAAGTTACGACATAATTATTAGTATGTTCTAACGTTCTGGCATTTATCTTTTCAAGTTTCCTGAAAATAAATACCCACGTTCAAGAAGTAACCGCATTTTACGGCCACGATCCACCGCCCGGAAAGGGAAATACCTACTTTCGTCTTTCTTCACGATTCTTTCATGAACACGAATAGTTTTCTTGTCCTCCTTTTCCTCGGTGAGACGCTGACGGCTTATGCGCAAACGGCTATTCGCCCCGAACGCGTGACCATCGCCCGGGATCGCTGGGGTGTGCCGCACATTTTCGCGCCCACCGATCCCGAAGTAGCTTACGGTCTGGCCTGGGCCCACGCTGAAGATAATTTCCGCACGATTCAATTGGTGCTACTGCCCTCCAAAGGGTTGCTGGGGCGGTATTTGGGGAAACCAGGCGCTTCCGTCGACTACGTCACGCAACTTCTCCACGCGCATGAACTGGTCAGGGAACAATACGACAGCACCCTGGCCCCGGACTTCAAAGCCCTCATCACGGGCTACGTTCAGGGCTTGAATGACTACGCCCGCGCTCACCCCGGCGAAGTCCTGGTCAAAAAACTGTTTCCGCTCAGTCCCCGCGATTACGCGGCCACGATGGTGCTCTCGCTGTCGGTGATTTCAGGGGCCGACGACGTGATCAGGCAAATTCTGGCGGGGAAAGTCCAGCAGCCCGACGCGTTTAAAGCGGCTGGTTCCAACGCGTTTGCGATTCATTCGAGCAAAACGACCGATGGACAAACCTACCTGGCCATCAATTCGCACCAACCCCTCGAAGGCCCCGTTGCGTGGTACGAAGCCCACCTGTGCAGCGAACAGGGCTGGAATATCCTCGGCGGGTTGTTTCCGGGTGGACCCGTGATTTTTCACGGTGTCAACGAAAATCTGGGTTGGGCGCACACGGTCAATTACCAGGATAAAATCGATGTTTTTCAACTACAAATGAATCCGGCCAACGGTAACCAGTACCGCTTCGACGGGCAGTGGGTTGATTTGGAATCAAAAAAGGTACGGCTACGGGTGAAGGGCGTTCCGGTCGCGATTGGAAAAAAAGCCTACTGGAGCCGCTACGGGGCCACGCTCAAAACCAAACAAGGCGTGTTTGCGCTGCGCCTCGGTGCCAATCAGGATTTGCGCGGGGTTGAACAATGGTACCGCATGAACAAAGCCCGTAATTTCTCGGAGTTTCACCAGGCGCTGCAAATGACCGCCATTCCCGGTTTCAACATCGTTTACGCCGACCGCCACGATACGATTTTTTACGTCAGCAACGGGAAAATCCCCCTGCGTGACCGGGGGTACAACTGGCGGGGAACCTTACCCGGCAACACGTCACGGACGCTCTGGACGACGTTTCACCCGCTCCGGGATTTGCCGCAAATACTCAATCCGCCGAGTGGGTACGTGTTCAACATGAACCACACGCCCTTCAACGCCACCGGCCCAACTGACAACCTGAAGCCACGGGAGTATGACCCCACGATGGGCTACGAACTGAATAACAACAACCGCAGCCAGCGTTTCGCCGAGCAAATCCGGGTCTTGAACAAGGTGAGTTATGCCGACTTCAAAAAAATCAAGTATGATTTGCAACTGCCCCGGAAATTGATGCACAACAGCCTGGATGCCAACGCCCTGTTTGCCCTCAAGCCGACGGACTACCCCGACGTAAGCGATTTCATCACTACCCTGACAAACTGGAACCGTAAAGCCACCGCCGATAGCCGGGGGGCGGCTGTTTTTCTGATTTTTTACCGGTACTGGCAGGACAAAAACAACCTGTCGGCTTCACCCCGCCATCAACTCTCGCCCGATGATTGCGCGGAAGGATTACGCTACGTAAAAACGCACCAACAGCAACACTTCGGGCGCACCGACATCGCGCTGGGCGACTACCAAAAACACGTCAGGGGTACGCGGGAACTGCCCGTTTGGGGTATTCCCGACGTGCTTTGCAGTATGTACGCCCAGCCTTACAACGACGGAAAACTGAAGGTGACGCAGGGCGAATCGTACATCGAACTGGTTCGTTTTCCCAAGAACGGATTACCCGAAATCGAGAGCATCAATTGCTACGGAGCCAGCAATCACCCCGACAGCCCGCACTACACCGATCAAATGGAGATGTTTGTCAACCAGCAAACCAAGAAAATGACTCTGGACAAAGCGACCGTTTTGAAAGAAGCCGTTCGGACGTATCATCCGGGGCAGTGAAAAGATTCTGAAGCTTCACCTGCCCCAGGCGGGTGCGGGCGTAGTTTCGTCGAAAAGTTCGTCCAGGTAGTAGGCCCGCCGGGAGCGCTTGTCGCACACGTCGCCGCCGATATCGTACAGGCAGGTGGCGTACACGCTGACGTCTCCGCTGTTCATCAGACTGACGTTAGCCCCGTTCGGAAACAGCGTGTTTTTGTGGGGTCGGCGGAGCAGGCAGTGGCCTAATTCATGGAAAACGAGGCATTCGCGGGCTTCTTCGCTGGCCTGAGTCCAGCACGGAGCATCCAGCCTCAGCAAGATGCGTGGGGGTTGACCCGCGTCGAGTTGGCATTCACCGCAAACATTCTGATTCTTCGCCTGACCAAATTCCACGGTGAGGTTATCGATGCTCAACGTTTTACCCCGGCTCCGGGCTTCTTGCCGGAACAATTGAACGTAGGGTTCAACCCGCGCATCCACCCGGTACTGCGGGGGTTCCGGGTTAGTCCGGTCCCGGCAGTTGGTCAATAAAAAAGTCAATCCTACTGCTGCCCAGCCAAAAAAACGCATGGTAAATCGGGTTTTTAAAATAACGAGGCTGTTTAGGATTGCCCGGTAAAGAGTATCTGGCCCAAAAAAAACGACTCCTGTTGGCCGGGATTTCAGGTCCGACGTTCCGTCTGACCATCCTCCTAAAGTAGTCCGACATTCCGTCGGACTACTTTAGGTACTTTTTCAAAATTCTAAACCGCTTCAAAAAACGACAACGCTGAATGGCTGGCAAAGGCTATTTTTTGATTCGTTTACCGCAAGCGTTCCCACTCCGGGTGCCGCTTGAGGTACGCTACCACGAATGAACACCGGGGCACCAAACGTAAGCGATTGGCTTCGAGGTAGCGCAAGGTTTTCTCCACAATCGCTGACCCAACGCCCTGTCCTTCAAGCACCTTTGGAACTTCGGTGTGGTTGAGCGCAACGCTTTGGCCGGTGCGGGTGTATTCAACAACGGCGGTTTGTCCCTCCACCACCAGCTCAAACCGGTGGTTGGCTTCGTTGTTTGCTAAGGGGATTTCTTCGTACTTCATCGTCGGACTGCTGCTTTTCCACGAACTAAAGTTCGTGGCTACCTCTATTTTTTCTTAAAATGCGTGTCGGCAAAATCGAGGTACCGCGCCCAATCGTAGGGCGTCACGTCGTGCTTGCCCGTTCGGATGTGGTAGGCGATGTGTCCGCCGCCCACCGGTTGATTTACCGCCGGAAAGGCCGTGGTTGTCAGTCCTTTCAAACCAAAAAGTGCGTACACCGGGCTGGCAGCCTGAGCGCCCATAAATTCGCCCTTGGGGTCCGACCACTTGTCGTCTTCGGCACTGGCCACGTACAGCGGACGCGGCGCGATGAGGGCCAATAATTCGTGCTGATCGACGGGCAGCGCGTCTTCGCGCTCGTTGAAGGTTTTGAATTTATCGCAAAACCAGTGCGGAAACCGGCTGTTCAGGTGAACGATCCGCTCGCCAATCCGCCGCCGCGCGAGGGCCGCGCCGCCCTCGCCTGATTCATTGGAAATTACGATGGCAAAACGTAGGTCTTGCGCCCCGGCCCACAAAGCGGCCTTTCCCATGCGCGAGTGACCGAACAACGCCACTTGCCGGGCATCGACGGCGGGGTCGGTTTCCAGGTAATCCATCGCCCGGCTCAGGCCGTAGGCCCAGGCACCCACCGTTCCCCATTCGCTGCTGTCGGGCTTGGTCTGGCCCGATTTGTAGAACAAAGGCTGAATGCCGTTTTTGTACCCATCGTGAAAGTCCGGGTCGAGGTCGCCGCAGTACACCGTCACCAGGCCGTAACCCCTGGATAACATCGCGTTGACGTCCCACTGGTGCGCATCCAGCCCCCGGCTGGCTTCGGCGGCCCGGTGGCTGCTCATGCTATTGGCGGCTTGCTCAGGCACCCAGGACGTGGCCATCGTGATGCCCGGATCCGCGTTGGTGGCTTGATTTCCGTAGAAATTAAGGCCCAAAAATACCGGTGCGGGCTTCGACCCGGCCGAATTGGGCAGGTACATCAGCACCCGCATCGGATGTTGGGGCGACAGCCAAACGGTCACTTCCTTGCGGGTTGCCTTGCCGCCGAGGGCCAGCTTTTCCACCGAGGTGACTTCCACGCGGGGTTTGGGTAATTTCTGGTCGGGCGTTTTGCCGTAGACATTTTCAGCAAACAAACGGAGCAATTCGGTCCGGCGACGCGTCCAGTCGGCTACCGATTTCACGGGGGTTGCATCGTTGAAACGGAGCGGGTCGGGCAGTTGATAGGCGGGAATACGGGCCTCGTCGTAGATGGTTTCTGCCGCCGACTGCGCCAGTGCATTTGTACTGATGCTGAGTAAACTCATGAATAGTAAACAGGTTTTGAGTAGGTAGGAATGCAGTCGTTTCATGGTAAATGAGATTTATTGTTGCGCAGCATTTTGCTCCGTAGCGTAGGGACTGCGCGTCTGCGGCTTAAGCCCTACGCCAGGGAGCAAAATGCTGAATTTAAGAATTTTACAAATGAAAACTTATCGTCCAAAAAGGAATCGTGTTCTTCCTCTCAAAAATTATTCCCAACCGTTCAATAAAAAGAGTTGGCTACGGGAACCGACGGGAATATTTTATGGCAATCGCTAACTACCTTTGAATCAGTCCGGTGCTACGTTTATTTTATTAAAAACCCGTACCTTTCTTTCCGCTGCACGATTAGTTTCCTGGTTGGCTCTAAACTGAAATACCATGAACGTCTTCATTTCACATTCCTGGAAAAACAAATTTGCCGCGCAGAAAATCGCCGACGCGGTGCAGGCGATGGGCGTACCGGTCTGGCTCGATGCGTACCAATTGCTCCCCGGCCAACCGATTCAGCCACCCATCGATGCGGCACTGGCGCGCATGGATATCGTGCTGTTGGTGTGGTCTGAGCAAGCGGCGGAGTCGGCGGGCGTAACCGCAGAAATTGACACGTGTGTTCGATTAGGCAACGTGATTATTCCCTGCGTGCTGGACGATACCAGCGGCGCATCGCTCAACAACCACCCGTTGTTGCGGGGGATCAAGGGCATCAACTTTTTCGGCGATTTTACCGACGGCACCGGACGGCTCAAGATGGTGCTGCTCAATTACATGACCCAGGCCCTCAATTTTTCGGGCAACAGCTCGATTCAGAAAATGAATGAGTTCTTGGGAACGCTCGAAACGACCAGCCATCTGGTCAATCGGGAGGATATTTCCGGGAAAGGCAGCGAAGAAGAAAAACAATTCTGGGTCGATAAAGTGCTGACCACGGAAGCCGAAGCCAAACGGCACCTCACCGCCGAACGGGATTTGGGTGAGGAAGTCATGGCTTTTTTGCAGGAAAAAATGGCCGGGTTGGAGCCTAACCTCAACAATCAGGCGGCGTGTGAGCAAATCCTGGCGGAGGCCAAACAGTTTAAGCACGTCGGTCATCCGGTCGTCCAGCAATTCCTATCCCAGTTGGAGGGAATTTGTGCCGGTTTCACCAAAAACAGCCCCCCGCCAACCCTCAACGACGCGGTCATCGATACCTACGAAACCAGCGTAAACGATGAAATTGACCGCTCGCGCACCCGGATTAAGCAACTCGTTGGGAGGTTAATGCCCGATTTTATTTTCAACCCGCTTTACGAGGGCCTCAGTTACTACTACCGCTCGTCGGTCAAAGTTTTGCGTGAACTTCAGCAGAACGCCAGTCGGCCCGGTGCCCATCCCACGGTTCGGTCGGCCTTCAATTTTCTCAGTAAATCGCTGGCAGCGCCCCGGCAACGGCTCGATTCCAAGTACTGGGGCGTGATCGCCTACACCGGCAGTGCGCTGCTGGTGTTGCTCATTGCCACCCGGCTTTTCAAGAAAGGGTTGATCGATCCGACCGCCTGGAAACTCGACTGGACCCGCCTGAACGGGGCCTCCGACGTACTTTTCAAATTGCTCGGCACCGACGTCCGGCAGCAGGTCGAAAGCCAGAGCGAGGAGTTTGTGTTGCCAAATGAACCCGCGCCCGACCCGAATGCCGAAGCCCGTGCGGCGTTGCAACGCCAGCAAGACGACCTCTGGAACGCCCGCATCACGGGTCTGCGCGGGGACTCAAACTATGGGCATAATCCGACCTGGTAGGAGTTGACAGATATACTTGTTTTGGGATACGCTGGGTACTCGGGCAATCCGGTATTTACTTTGCAGGTTGATTTTCCAAAACCACTCCGTTTCAATGTTAAAAAAATGGATTGCCCGCTTCGTCCCCTACTCCTGGATTCTGTATTTCCAGTACCTGCGTGCCCCGCAACGATTTTTATTGCTAAAAAAAAGTCAGCTTTCGTACGCCACGGATAATCTTTTCACGAAAAACAACGCCGATTTTATCCGGGAGCCGCGTTTCGCCGAGGCCTACCGCCTGGCCGAAAAATTAGGCAGCGACCTGATGCCCAAAGACGGTATGCAATGGCGGATTTACGTGCTTTGCTGGGCGGCGGAGCAGGTATCCCACCTGCCCGGCGACTTCGTGGCCTGTGGCGTTTACCGGGGTTTCTGCGACCGGGCCATCATGCACTACGTTGATTTTCAGCAGCTTTCCAAAACATACTACCTCATGGATACCTTCGGCGGCCTCGACGAACGGTATAGCACCGAAGCCGAGTTGCAACAGCAACTACGCTACAAAAAAGTACAGGTCAATTTATACCGCGAAGTGCAGGAAAACTTCCGGGATTTTAACGTCAAATTGGTGAAAGGGGCCATTCCCGACACGCTACCGCTGGCCGACACGGCCCAAATCTGTTTTTTATCGGTGGACATGAATACGGTCATGCCCGAAATTGCGGCGATGGCGTATTTCTGGGACAAACTCGTACCCGGCGCGATGGTCGTTCTGGACGACTACGGCTATCCCGGCCGACAGGCGCAGAAAGACGCCCACGATGCGTTTGCCCGCTCAAAAGGCGTTTCCATTCTGAGTTTGCCAACCTGCCAGGGCTTGTTGATGAAGCCGGTTTGATCTATTTGGTTTTTCTTGTGCTTCATAAAAAGAGCCACTCCCAACGTTGGGAGTGGCTCTTTTGCGAAAATAGTACGTTTGATTTAACTTCTCAATACCCAAAAATCTCCTCCAACGATAGTTTTTTCACCTCCCCGTATTTTGCCAATTGCTCCGGGCTGACGCGCTTTTCGGAGGCTACGACGCAGTACGTGTAGGGCTTGTTGGCCAGGTACTCGTCGCTGAATTTTTTCAGGTCGGCGTAGCTCAGTTTATCGAGGGCGTCGTACACGGTCTGGCGTTCATCGTAGTCCAGGCCCTTTTCCTCGGCGGCGAGGTAGCTGTAAATCACGCCATCCTGCAAAATCCGCTCGGTTTCAAAGTTCTTTTTCATGCCCTTCTTGGCCGATTCCAACGCGATGGGCGACTCCGGCAAACTGTTGAGCAATTCGTTCATGCCCGCCACTGCTTCGGGCAGTTTGTCGGCTTGGCTACCGATGTACCCGATGAGGGTGTACTGCTCGCCTTTTTTGGGCGGCGTGCTGTAAAACGCGTAGGTTGAATACGCCAGCGCTTTTGATTCGCGCAGGGTCTGGAACACCACCGAGGCCATGCCGCCGCCGAAGTAGTTGTTGAAAAACTCGACGATGGGGGCCTGCGCCGGATCGTAGGCGGTCGTGTTGCGCACCCACGAAATCTCGGATTGCACCATGTCGTAATCGGCAAAAAGCACCTGGTTGGCACCCTGGGGCTGCTGCTTGAAATCTCGCCTGGGTGGCGCGGCCGCGAAAGTCGCGGGCAGTTTATGCAGAATTTCGATTTGCTTCGCGAAAATATCGAGCGGCTGCGGGCCGTAATAAATAATCTGGTGGGGCATATTGACCAGATTGTGAATGAACGCGACCAGGTCGGTAGCCTTCACGTTTTGCAGTTCCTCAGTGGTCAACTGGCTGTTGAAGGGGTTTTGGGGGCCGTACTGCGCGTATTGCATCAGGCCCTGCATGATAATCCCTTTATTGGCTTTATTGTCCGAACGTTGTTTCTGAATGCGCGCTTTGAGGTCTTCGAGGGCTTTTTCGTCGGGTTTGCAGGTGCGGAGCAGGCTTTCGAGGAGTTGCGTGGCGGGCACAAAATTCTCCTGCAAGCCCGTCAACCGGATGGTCGTGTACTCGTTGCCCGCCTGGATGTTGTAGTTGCAGGCCAGTTTGTAAAACTCGGTACTCACCTGTTCGGCGCTCAGGCCGTCGGTGCTCAGAAAAGCCAGGTACTGCGTCGCCAGCCCCAGCATTTTGCTGTGATAATTACCCAATTTGAGGCGATAGCCGAGCCGGAAAATATCATTCTCGACGTTGGCCGCGTACAACACCTCCGCAATGCCCGCCTTGCCGCGTTTTACGTCTTTTTTGTAATCGAGCCAAACGGGTTTCACCGGGGCCATCGCCATGCCATTGATCTGTTGCGAAAACGGTGATTCTTTGTCGCGGTTCGTCTCAACGGGCGTGATACTTGGTTTTTCAACTTTCTGAAGGGTCTTGTCTTCGCCCTTGCGTTTGTACACGACGACGTAGTTGTCCTTGAACTGCTGGTTGGCAAAATCAACGACCTGCTGCTTGGTCACTTTGCCCATCAGGTCGAGGCGGCGGGTGTAGTCGAGCCAGCTTTCGCCTTTGTTTTGCACAAACGTTTCGAGCAGGGGATTCACCCGGCTGAAGTTGTTTTCGAGTTCGCGGATGGCGTTGAGTTTGTAATTGTTGACGATGGCCTGGAGAATTTTATCGTCAAATTCCCCTTTTTTCAGCTTTTCCACCTGACCAATCAGCAAGTCCTTCACCTCTTCCAACGACTGCCCTTTCTTGGGTCGACCCATCAGCGACCACACCGAATAATCTTTAAGTTTTTCGAGGGACGAGCCGCCGCCGAGTATTTTCTGCTGCTTGTTCAGGTTCAGGTCGATCAAACCCGCCGCCGAGTTCGACATAATTTCGTCGGCCAGCGTAGCCAGCATGGCACTTTTCACGTCGAGAACCCCCGGCAGGCGGTATCCAATCCGCACGTTGTCGGGCGTGGGGCCGAAGACTTCGAGGGTCTGAATGCTGGTCAGCGGGGCTTCCGGCGCGGGGTTGTACAACTGTACGTCCTTGGGCTGGAGGTAGCCGAATTTCTGGTCGATTTTCTTAATCACCTCGTCCGGGTTCAGATCACCCGCCATGATCACGGCCATGTTGTTGGGCACGTAGTACTTGTTGAAATAGTTGCGAATTTCGACCAGCGAGGGATTTTTAAGGTGTTCGACCGTCCCGATGGTCGTCTGCTGCCCGTAGTTGTGGACGGGAAAAAGCGCCGCCATCAGAGTTTCTTCCACTTTCCAGGGATCGTTGTCGAGGCTCCGGTTTTTTTCTTCGTAAACCGCCTCTAATTCAGTATGAAAAATGCGCAGCATCGGATTGCGGAACCGCTCGGCTTGCAGCGTCAGGTAGCGATCCACAGCGTTGGCCGGAATGTCTTCCATGTACGCCGTGACTTCATAACTCGTGAAGGCGTTAGAATTTTGCGCCCCCATGTTGGCAATCATTTTGTCGTACTCGTTGGCAATGGCAAACTTGGCCGCCTCGCCCGACATCCGGTCGATTTCCCGGTAAATGGCCTTCCGCTGCACCGTGTCAGTGGTTTTGTTGTAGCGGTCGTACAAGGCGTCGATCTGGTCGAGCAGGGGTTTTTCTTTGGCAAAATCGAGGCTACCAAATTTATCGGTACCCTTGAAAAGCATATGTTCGAGGTAGTGCGCCAGGCCGGTGTTGGTACGCGGATCGGTGGTGGAACCGGCGCGGGTGGGGATGAACGAAAAAATACGGGGTTCCTTTTTATTCACGCTCAGAACGACCGTCAGGCCATTTTTTAGCGTATAAAAGCGGGCCTGAAGGGGGTCATTGGTGACGTAACGGTACGGATAACCGCCGCTGGTCGCGGTTTTCCATTCAAAGGTTTTCTGGGCCAGCGCGGCGGAGGTCAAGGCGAAGGCGAGGCTCAGGGCAAGAAAGATTCGGTTCATCGATGGGGAAATTGGGGTTTGAAAATTCCACTAAAATAGCCTTCAAGACCCGCTTTGCCAATTGGATCAAGGATTTTTAACGGAATGGTTCGTTGGGAGGATGGGTGGTGAAGACAGGTCGTTTGATGCCTTGCGTGAATTTTACGTTCTTCGTTAAAAAAATGGCTTCTTATGATGATCACCATAAAACCAAGCGATTCTCCGGAAGAGATTCGGCGCAAAACGGCTGAGTTGAAGGCTAAACGATTCAACGCTCAAAAATACGCAGGTCAAATAAAGTGGGGAGAAGACGCCTTGGCTTACCAGAAACGCCTACGTGATGAATGGGATTAACTTCCTGCTTGCGGACACCAATACGCTGATCCAACTGCTGGACGGGCATCCCCAGGTAGTTCAGTTACTCGACAATTCACTGCTTGGGATTTCTTTTATTACCGAGATTGAGTTGCAGTGTAAATCAGGCTTGTCTATTGCTGACCAAAAACTCATCCACGATTTACTCCAGGATTGCCTCATTTTCGATCCAGACCCAGACATAAAACGGTTGACTGTCGAAATGCGTCAGAATTACCGTCTGAAACTACCTGACGCGTTTGTTGCTGCAACCGCGTTGAGCCGAGGGCTTCCGCTGGTCACCGCTGACGTAGTATTTGGCCGCATTGATTCCCTTTCCATTATCGCGTTTATTCCTTGATCATCAACTTCTAAACCTACCTACCGACCCTTCGGATACACCGCCGACACCCAGCGCGCAATCGGTTCGGCCAACTGCGGCAGTAAAGGCTCGATGAGTGCGTGGTCGGCTTCGGTCCAGGTGCGGGGCTGACCAAAAACGCAGGGCTGAAGAATGCCCCGAAGTTCCCCATCGCGCACGACATGGCCGTGAATCAGCGCCCGGTGGCCGAAGGTCTTCGCTTCAAATTCGCGGTTCAGCACGGTGGGCGGGGCGGTTTCAACATCATCGACGTACACCGAGGGCTGATTGCTCAAGGCGGCCCGGAACAGGGGGTCTTCCTGCGGCAGGTCGGTCGTATCGTCCTGCCAATCCGCCTGGATGACGTTGGGCACGGTGTCGTCTTTGCACCAGCAGAACGCGATTTTCCCCTGCCCCGCCGCCGGATGGCGCACGTACAAAAAGCAACGGTCGGCCCCGAGGGATTCGCCCACGAGGCGCACGATTTGGGTGAGCGCCGTTTCGGGGGCGTCGCTGGTGAGCAGCGGCAGAAATGGCGAGGTGTGGTAGCTATTTTCGGGTGTCATGAATTTGATTGTTTCAAAAAACCATTCCGCCGTAGCTTTGTGCTATGCGGTATTTTCTGGAGTGTAGTTACAACGGTGCGCCGTTTCACGGCTGGCAAATTCAACCCAACATCATCACCGTGCAGTCGGCAATCGAACACGCCCTGAGCACGTTGCTGCGCCAACCCATTGAAATCGTGGGCAGCGGGCGCACCGACAAGCGCGTTCACGCCCGACAGCAGTTTGCCCACTTTGAGTTGAAAACGCCCCTGCCCGACCCGACGTTTTTGCTCTTCCGGCTCAACCACTTCCTGCCGTTCGATATCGCCATTCAGCGCATCTTTCCCGTTGACGACTATTTGCACGCCCGCTTTTCGGCCACGTCGCGCAAGTACCAGTACTACATTATTCGGAAGAAAGACCCCTTCACGCAGCGCATGAGCTACTTTTTCGATCTCCCGCTCGACGTCGCCGCCATGAACACCGCCACTGACTTGCTGTTTCAGCATGATGATTTTAAAAGTTTCAGCATGGTCAAAACCGAAGTCAATCACTACCACTGCCGGATCATGGAGGCCCATTGGGAGGATCGGGGTGACGAGTTGATTTTTCACGTCCGGGCCGACCGTTTCCTGCGGGGCATGGTGCGGGCACTGGTAGGAACGTTGCTTGAGGTGGGCCTGGGCCGCATCAGTGTGGCCGACTTTGAACAAATTATCCTGGCGAAAGACCGGCAAAAGGCGGGCCGGGCCGTGCCGCCCGATGGGTTGTTTCTGATGGAAGTGACGTACCCGGAAGGGAAGTTGAGCTAAAACCGGTTATTTTTGCGGGTCATCAACCAATCTTTTCCCGCGTGAACGTCCGCCCCTGGTATTTACACAGCTTGTTTTTGGTGTACGCTCTGGTGTTGATTTTCAATCTGTATCACCACGAAATGTGGCGGGATGAACTCCGCGCCTGGGCACTCACCAACGCCAGCCAATCCATTCCCGATTTATTTCACCGGCTCAACTTCGAGGGCCATCCGTCGCTCTGGTACGTCCTGTTATTTCCCTTCTCCCGCGTTTCGGCCAATCCGGTTTTTCTTCAGGTACTCAATGCCGCCGCCGCCCTGGGCGTAGCCTGGTTACTGATTTACCGAAGCCCGTTTACGTTCGTCGAAAAACTCGTTTTCTGCTTCGGTTACTACACGTGTTACGAGTACGCCGTTATCAGCCGCAATTACATGATTGGGTTCTTACTCGTCTTGCTGATTTGCCGGGGCTTTCTCCATTGGCGGCGAAATCTTTTCTGGTTAAGCCTAGCGCTCTTCCTGCTGTTTCAGTGCAATTTCTACGCAATTTTGATTGGCATTGGCCTATCGGCGGGCCTTTTAATGCTCATTGGGCAAGCGCGTTTGACGTTTCCCAAAACAACGTGGATACGCATCGGGCTGGCGGTGGTGATTGCTCTGGTAGGTCTGGCTTTTGCGCTCTGGACACTCATTCCGCCCAGCGATGGCTCCAGCTATCCCTACGATCGATGGTTTTTAGTGGGTGATCTTCGTCGGATCAGGGATGCGTTCAGCGGGGTTTTTTCGGGTTTACTGCCGGTTCCGCCCCGGACACTCAATTTCTGGAACCACTCCTGGTTCCAAAATACGACCGTAATGGCCGTTTTTGGAATGCTGTTTGTTGCTTTACTGGCCTGGATGTTTCGAAAAGACCGCCCGGTTTTGCTAATTTTTCTGATCAGTTTTCTGCTGATTTTTACATTTTTTTACAGCAAATCCATCGCCCAAAGCCGTCATTTAGGCCATTATTTTATCGTCAGTCTGGCGTGTTACTGGCTCTTTCGTCAAAATAATTCCCGTACCCGTCCGGCCTGGGGGGTCTTTCCGGTAGCAGCCCTGGTTTCACTCCATCTGCCCGGTGCTCTTTGGGCTTCTTACGTCGACGCCCGGTCGCCTTTTTCCAATACGCAACGGACGGTAAACTTTATTCAAGCCAATTTCCCGGCAGGAACCCCCTTAGCCGGTGAACTGGATGGGTTAGTGGCGGCCCTTTCCTCTTCACTCAACCAGGAAATCCATTTTTTAAATAATGGTAAAACCGGGTATTACAATTTCAACAATCTCTCGTACTACCCACCCCCAGGCGTAGCCATGAGTCGGCTTATCGCCCTGGTTGATTCAGCACCCAAACGTCGGGTGGTCCTGGCGGCGGCATCCCGTTGGCCGCAAGACACCGCCTATGAGTTGCCCGCCGTCGGTCAGGCTCGTCTGGTTTACTCGTCGGGCCGCCGGTATCAGATTCGTTGCCTGGCTTTTTTTGGTGGGGCCATCGAAGAATGGGAAAATTACTACGTGTACGACTGTCGGGAATTATAACCGGCAGTACCTGGGTTGCGCCCGAAACGGGTCTGTCCCGCCTTGTTTAATGGCCAGATTCGATAAATTGGTATCTTCGCTATCTATCTGACTATTGCTTTGATTCACGAATTTCAAAATCTGCTCAAGGCCTACCAGCGCACCAACTTCGCCGAACGAAAAGCGGCTTTGGCCACCGTAGTGCGGGTGCAAGGCTCGGCGTACCGACGTCCCGGTGCGCGGATGTTCATCACCGACGATGGGCAATGGACGGGTGCCGTCAGTGGAGGCTGCCTCGAAGGCGACGCCCTGCGCCAGGCCCGCGACGTGATGCGCTTGGGCAAAGCCCGCCTGGTCACCTACGATACGACCAACGACGACGAAAACGCCTTTGGCATCGGCCTGGGCTGCAACGGAATCATCGATATTCTGATCGAACCCATTCAGCCGGGTGACAATGACAATCCGCTGGCTTTGCTGGGTCGGTTGTTGATTGAACGTCAGCCGACAGCGATGGTCACGGTCGTCATTGCCGACGAACCCGAGCGCGTTGGCCAGCGGCTCATCGTGGATGCCAATGGCAACACGACCTCGACCATTCCTGACCGGATTTTTGCGGAGAAAATACACACGCTGGCCCAGTCGGCCCTGGCCAC
>JAJAZB010000360.1 GCA_026785975.1 Cytophagaceae bacterium
CTTTCCAGGACATCAAACTGGCGGCCCAAACCAAAGACGTCGCCCAGAACGATGCCCTGCGCGAATTCGATGAAATGGTGCGGCAACTCCGCGCGGTGGGCGTCGACGTGATCGTGGTGGAGGATACCTCCGAACCCTACACGCCCGACTCTATTTTTCCCAACAATTGGGTTTCTTTTCACAACAACGGCACGGTGATTCTGTACCCAATGCAGGCCGAAAACCGTCGTTTGGAACGCCGGAGGGATATTCTCGATCAGATTGAAGAGCGGTTTTACATCAATCGCCTCGTCGATCTGACCGCATTTGAAGAAGAAGGAAAGTTTCTCGAAGGAACTGGTTCGATGGTGCTCGACCGCAAGTTTAAGGTCGCTTACGCGTGTCTCTCGCCGCGCACCGGCGACGACGTACTCGATGCTTTTGCGTTGCAGATGAACTACGAAATCGTGAAGTTCAACGCCGTAGATGCCAACGGCAAGGCGGTTTATCACACCAACGTGCTGATGTGTATCGGCGATTTATTTGCGGTGGTGTGCCTGGAGGCCATTCCCGATCCCGACGAAAAACTCATGGTGCGGAGTACCCTCGACATGACCGGGCGGCAGATCATCGAAATCACCCTCGACCAGATGAACCGATTTGCGGGAAATATGCTCCAGGTCAAAACCAAGCGTGGCGGTAATCTCGTCGTGATGAGTACCCAGGCGCACGAAAGCCTGACGCCCCGGCAAATCGATGCCCTCGACGATTACGTGACCGTCATCCACGTTGACCTTTCGATGATTGAATGCAATGGGGGCGGATCGGCCCGTTGCATGATGGCCGAAGTACATTTGCCCGTGAAGGATTGAGTAGTCGTTATTAAGTTATCAGGTTACTGGTTATTGGTGGTCGCCTGATGATGAGCCAATAACTTTATGATTCAATAACCCACTAACGATTTTTCAAACCGGAATTACTCCTCCGAATCAGCCCCGCGCGGTGTCTGGCGATTGATTTTCTTTTCCGAAGCTATTTTTTTGGCATTCAATCGTTCCTGCACCGAAGCAACCGTGGGCAAAGTGGTGTTGCGTTTCCGGGGTACGCGCAGACCTTTTTCCAACGTCGCGTAGAATTTTTTAATCAGCTCCTCTTTGTTTTGCTTTTGGCTGCGGTGTTCCTGCGAGGTCAGTAGCAGAATGCCCTCGGTGGTGAGTTTGGTGCCGAGTTTCTGGAGCAACAGTTCTTTCTGCGCGTCGGAGAGCAGGGCCGACGAAGCAATGTGAAAACGCAGTTCGACTTTACTCGAAACTTTGTTGACGTTTTGTCCGCCCGGTCCGCCGCTGCGAGCAGTCTGGAATTGGAGTTCGGGATTCAGGTCGGGGAGAGGCATCGGCAATTTTGTTTACTGCGCACTGGTTTTCAGCGGGAAAATCTACGCAGAATTTTGCGGGATTTTCATAAAAGCCAACGAGAACTATTTTGAGGAATAGTTAAAAATGAAGTGGATCAGTCCTCCACCAACTGGCTGATGATCCGCAGACCGTTGAGCGTCAGCAGCGGATCCACCTCGTCGAAGTACTCGTGCAAGGGCGTCAGAATGGCCGAAAACCCGCCCGTAGCCAGCACGTTGCAAGGCCCGATTTCGGCCTGAATCTGTTGGAGCATCTCCTTCACCAAACCCACGTAGCCCCACAAAACCCCCGCCTGAATCGCGTGGACCGTATTTTTGCCAATTGCCGACGGGGGCATCACCAGCGGTACTTCGGGCAATTGGGCGGTGTTGGTCGAAAGGGATTTAACCGCCGTTTTCAGGCCCGGCGCAATCGAAACCCCTTCAATTTTGCCCGCTCCCGATACCACCGTAAATGTCAGCGCGGTGCCAAAATCGACCACAATCGCGTTGCCGGGCCGGTAGGTATGGTACGCGTAAACGGCATTGGCGACGAGATCCGTGCCGATTTCGCGCGGACTCAAAATATCCAGGCCCAGCCTGGGGTAAATCTCCGGCCCGACCAACACGGCCTGTACGCCGAATAAATCCTGCACCACCGTGCGGATGAGAAAAGTCTCGCCCGGCACGACGCTGCTCAAAATAATGCGCCTGACCGCACTGAGCGAACGGTTATTTTCCAGGAACAGGAGTCGAAGTCGGGCTTCGTAATCGGCTTGCCGGGTGCTGTAATGCGTTGGAATGCGGAAGTGATGGAGCCAGGTTTGCCCGTGGTGCAGGCCCAGGACGATGTCGGAGTTGCCGATGTCGATGGCAAGAAGCATAATCAGGGATTTTGGTTACAAACTAAACGCGTATCGCTGAGATTTTGCAACAATGGCTGAAAACAGGTCGGTTCAGCGAGGGAAGAATTGCTCGTTTTGCCAACGGGCCTTGTTTTTTAGAGTTGATTTTAACAACAAATCCTGAACTGATGGCTACTGAACACGCTCCCAACGAACGGGTTCCGAAAGCTAATCCGACCCGCTGGCTTCCCTGGTTGCTCGCCATTTTGGGGGCTATTTTGTTATTTTTTGTGGTGCGCGGGCAGCACGTCGGACTCCATGCGGACTGAAGCCGAGGCGACCACCATGACCTCCGACGTACCCGCTCAGGATGACCTTTTAGATTTTCCCAATGAAAAGTTTAATGAATCCCAAAAAACGTGCACTTTTTTCGGGATTCGTTGGCAGAAACCTACTTTTGTTGCTGATCCATACCTAATCCAAGTCTGACGCATGAAGACGCTGAATACCTACAATTTTGCCGACAAAAAAGCCCTCGTTCGGGTCGATTTCAATGTGCCGCTGAATGACCGCTACGAAATTACCGACGACACGCGCATCAAGGCCACGATCCCGACCATCCAGAAAATCCTGAACGACGGCGGATCAGCCATTCTGATGTCGCACCTGGGCCGACCAAAAGGCGGACCGGAGGAAAAATATTCGCTTAAACACCTGGTCAATCCGCTGTCGGTCATTTTTGGGCGTCCGGTAAAATTTGCCGACGACTGCATTGGTCAGCAGGCCGTTGACCTGGCCGCGAATCTCCAACCCGGCGAGATTTTGCTGTTGGAAAACCTGCGTTTTTACAAGGAAGAAGAAAAAGGCGACGTGGCGTTTGCCGAAAAACTATCCAAACTCGGCGACGTGTGGGTCAATGACGCCTTCGGAACCGCCCACCGGGCGCACGCCTCCACGGCGGTGATGGGGCGGTTTTTCAAGGAAAAAGTCTGTGGCTACGTCATGCAGGCGGAATTGGACAACGCCCAGCGGATACTCGACAACGTAGAGCGGCCCTACACGGCCATCATGGGCGGGGCCAAAATTTCGGACAAAATCCTGATTATCGAACGCCTGATCGACAAGGTGGATACCCTGATTATTGGCGGCGGCATGACCTACACCTTCACAAAAGCGAAGGGCGGTAGCATTGGGAAATCGCTGCTGGAAGCCGACAAACAGGAATTGGCGTTGCAACTCATCGAGAAAGCGAAGGCCAAAGGTGTAAATCTGGTGATGCCCGTGGATTCGCTCATTGCCGACAGTTTCGCCAACGATGCCCAGCGGAAAGTCGTGCCCTACGACCAGATTCCCGACGATTGGCAGGGCCTCGACATCGGTCCCGAAAGTATAAAATTGTTTACGCAAGCCATTGAAGGTTCCAAAACCATCCTCTGGAACGGCCCAATGGGGGTTTTTGAGTTTCCCAACTTCGCCCTGGGTACCAACGCCATTGCCGAAGCGGTCGTGAAAGCGACCGAGCAAAACGGCGCGTTCTCCCTCATCGGCGGCGGCGACTCGGCCTCGGCGGTCAATAATGCGGGCTACGGCGACCGCGTCAGTTTCGTCTCCACCGGCGGCGGAGCC
>JAJAZB010000361.1 GCA_026785975.1 Cytophagaceae bacterium
CCCGGCCATTACGCTGGCACGAATTGAAACGGCCTGACTTTTATTGTACCGAAAAAAAAGATGCCCACCGGGGCGGGCAAAGCCGGGATGCAGCGCCGGAGCGATATCGCCTTTGTACAGCAATCCGCCAAGGCCTCCGCCCAGTTCGAGTTTTTGCGCGTGCAATACCGGAATAATCAGGCAAAAACCCAGAAATAAAAATAGCCGTTTTTTCACAAAAAAATAATAAGGAAAGCCACAAACCCACGCCCCCAACCCCCCAAGGCATTCCATTCTGGGGTTGGGGGCCGGGGTTTGTGGCTTTCCTTATTATTTTTTTGTGAAAAAACGGCTATTTTTATTTCTGGGTTTTTGCCTGATTATTCCGGTATTGCACGCGCAAAAACTCGAACTGGGCGGAGGCCTGGGCGGATTGCTGTACAAAGGCGATATCGCTCCGGCGCTGCATCCCGGCTTTGCCCGCCCCGGTGGGCATCTTTTTTTTCGGTACAATAAAAGTCAGGCCGTTTCAATTCGTGCCAGCGTAATGGCCGGGAGCATCGGTGCCAAAGACAGCGAGGTGCGCAATCCATTCAACCAGGCCAGGGGATTCTCATTCCGTACCCGGCTCACCGAGATCAGCACCGATCTCGAATACAATTTTCTCAATTACCGCCACGACAACCTGCGTCGGGCGGGCAACTGGACCCCCTACGTGTTCGGGGGCGTGGCACTTTTTAGCTTTCAGCCCAATCAGGAGGCATCCACCAATTATCGTAAAAACGGCCTTGCCTTGCCGTTTGGCGTGGGCGCGAAATGGCAACTGGGTAGCCCCTGGAGTCTGGGTATTGAGTTGGGCACCCGTAAAACCTTCACGGACTACCTCGACAACCTGGGCGAAGTTCAGGACCTTAATAACAAACTCGCCCAGGGTGACCCCAGTCACAAAGATTTTTATTACTACACCTCAATCTCGCTGAGTTACACATTTTACCGGATTGTTTGTCCGTAGTCGCCTTTGAAATGGTTTGAGGTTTGAACAGAGTTTGAGGGTGTGACGGTGAAAATAGTTTAAACCTTCAAACCTCCTCAACCCCTCAAACTTCCTTAAAAACGGCTTATTTTCGTATCTTTGCCGACTGATTTTTACGGGCTGTTTATCAACGTGACAGAAACAATCGACAAGGGCAATCTGCCCCGGCATATCGCCGTTATTATGGACGGAAACGGGCGCTGGGCCAAGCAGCAGGGCGTACTCAACCGGGTGTTTGGGCATCGCAATGCCATTCAGGCCGTGCGGGAGTGTACCGAAGGCTGCGCCGAACTGGGGGTGAGGTACCTGACGCTGTACACGTTTTCGACCGAAAACTGGGATCGCCCCAAAGAGGAGGTAGACGCGCTGATGAATTTGCTGGTGGGTACGATTTCCGATGAAATACCCACGTTGCTCAAAAATAAGGTGCGCCTGCTGACCATTGGTGACACCGACAGCCTACCCGACCGCTGCCGCCGCGACTTGTACAAAGCCATCGAAACGACTCGCCAAAACACCGGGTTGACGCTCGTACTGGCCTTGAGTTACAGCGGACGTTGGGACATCGTGCAGGCCACCCGACAACTGGCTGAGCAAGTGCAACGCGGCGAACTCCAACCTGCCGACCTGACCGAAGAACGTTTGGAGGCCGCACTGGCTACCGCCGGGATGCCCCACCCCGACCTGATGATACGAACTGGTGGGGATCACCGCATCAGTAATTTTATGCTCTGGCAACTCGCTTACGCGGAGTTGTATATTATGGACAACTTATTCTGGCCTGATTTCCGTAAAACCCACCTGCACGAAGCCATTCTTGATTATCAGAATCGGGAACGGCGTTTCGGCAAAACCAGCGAACAAGTAGTAAACAAGTAGTTAGTTCACGAAACGGCAGCCTATTCTCTACCTACTGTTTCACTCCACTCTTCATGAAAAAACATTTCCTTTTTCTGCTCCTGCTACCGGCAACGGTGGCCACGGCTCAACTCCGAACCGGGCTGGGTAGTCGGTTCAACAACGGCACGGAGAGTACCCCGCAAAAACCAACGTCTGCCTTTGATCTCAGTAACCCGAAAGAGTACGAGATCATGGAGATTACCACGGGCGGGACGAAGTTTTACGACGCCAACTCCCTGATTTCCATAGCGGGTCTTCGAGTGGGCGATAAAATCCAGATTCCCGGCGATGCCATCAGCGGTGCCGTTCGGCGTTTGATGGATCAGGGCATCCTCGACGACGTCCAGATTAAGGCGTCGAAGGTGGAAGAGGGGAAAATCTGGCTTAATATTTTCCTGAAAGAGCGTCCGCGTTTGTACACCATCACTTTTTCGGGAATTCGGAAGGGCGAGCAGGAAACGCTCAACGACAAGGTGAAGCTCATCAAGGGGAAAATTATCAACCAATCGTTGATGAAAAACACCCAGACGCTCATCACGAAGCATTTCGTTGACAAGGGTTTCCTGAACACAAAAGTGCGCATCGTGCAGGTGGCCGATACTACTCGGGGCAACAACGCCGCCCTGAAGGTGACGGTCGACAAGGGGAGCAAAGTGAAAATCAACCGGATTGAGCTTCGGGGCCGTACCGGCAACGAAATCGCCGAGAAAAAACTACGCCGCAAACTCAAAGGCACCAAGCAACGCCGCTTCGGACGGATTTTCACACCATCGAAGTTCATCCCCAAGAAATTTGAAGAAGATAAGCAGAAATTGCTCGATTACTACAGCAAAGAAGGCTACCGCGATGCCCGCATCGTCAGTGATTCGGTGTACGCTCAGGATGGTAAATCGGTCAATGTCGTTCTGAACCTTGAGGAAGGGCGTCGGTACTATTACCGCAACATTTCCTGGGCGGGCAACTACATTCAAAAAGATTCGGTGTTGAATGAAATTCTGGCCATCAAAAAGGGCGACGTGTACAACCCTGAGGAGATGCAGAAGAAACTCTACGGCAATCCGCAGTACGACGTTAGCTCGCTTTACATGGACGATGGCTACCTGTATTTCAGTGCCCGCGACGAGGAAGTAGCCGTGGAGGGTGATTCCATCGACGTGGTCATCAACATCAACGAGGGGAAGCAGTTTACCATCAACAAGATTATTCTGAACGGCAACACCAAAACGTCCGATCACGTGGTGATGCGCGAAATCCGAACGTTGCCGGGACAGAAATTCAGTAAGTCGGCGGTCATCCGTACCCAACGCGAACTTTCCACGCTGGGCTACTTTAACCCGGAAAAAATTGGTATCAATCCCATTCCGCGCAACGATTACACCACCGACATCGAGTACACGGTGGAGGAAAAACCCTCTGATCAGATTGAACTCTCGGGTGGTTGGGGTGGCTTCGTGGGGTTTGTGGGAACGCTGGGCGTCGTCTTCAACAACTTCTCGGCCCGCAACATCGTCAATCCACGGGCCTGGCGTCCGCTCCCGGCGGGCGATGGGCAAAAACTGGCCGTGCGTTTTCAGGCGAACGGGCGGTATTTTCAAAACTATTCGCTTTCGTTTACCGAACCCTGGCTGGGTGGTCATAAGCCCAACTCGTTCAGCATCAGTGTGAACCGGCAGATTTTTCGTATTCCGGAAACGGGCTTTGGTGCCAACCCACCCGGGGGTGGTGGTGGCTTGTACGGCGGTGGTTTCGGCGGTGGTTTCGGCGGTGGTTTCGGCGGTGGTTTCGGCGGCAATAATGGAGCGCCGCAGGGGGAGTCGGCTCACTTTAATACGACGGGTTTCACGGTGAGCCTGGGTAAGCGGCTTCGCCGCCCCGACGATTCGTTTCTGCTGAACATGGCGTTGTCCCTGCAACGGTACGATTTTGCAAACTACAACATCCTGCGGGTGCCAGGCTACGAGTCGGGTATTGCCAACAACCTGTCGCTGATTACAACCTTCTCGCGCAGTAGCATCGACAATTTTCAGTTTCCCCGCTCGGGATCGACCTTCTCGCTGACGGGTACGCTGACGCCGCCCTACTCGTTGTTGAAGGGCAAAAACTGGTCGCCCGGTACGCCCCAGGAAAAATATAAGTTTCTTGAATTTCACAAATGGATGTTCGATGCCAGTTGGTTCGTGCCCCTGGCTCCCAAACTGGTCATTGCCGCCCGGGCGCACATGGGATTCGTGGGTAATTACAATCGCAGCCAGGGTATCGTGCCTTTCGAGCGGTTTTCGCTTGGTGGCTCGGGATTATCGGGTCAGGGTCAGTTTTCCATTGCTCAGGACCTGATCGGTTTACGGGGTTACGCGGATCGTTCGGTGGGTCCGGCTCAGCCGGGCGGGGTCGTGTACAACAAATTCGTGACCGAATTGCGTTACCTGGTTTCACCCAACCCCTCGGCCACTATTTTCGTTTTGGGCTTTTTGGAAGGCGGCAACAACTGGGCTGATTACCAGAAATTCAACCCGTTCGATATCAAACGGTCAGCGGGGGTGGGTGCCCGGATATTTATGCCCGCCTTTGGTCTCATCGGAATTGACTATGGCTTTGGTTTCGACCGAAACATTAGCCCCGACGGACACGGCAATCAAGAACCAGGCAAAGGACAGTTCCACTTTACCATCGGTCAGCAGATTCGATAATTTGAAAATGGGCAAATTTGAAAATGTGCGAATGAAGAAAATCTCATTTAATCCTTCGCAAATTAGAAATTAGCACATTTAAGATTAGTGCATTGGAAATTCACCCATTGCCTTTAACAACTTTTAACAGGTGAGAACCAGGATTTTTTTGCTACTTTTGCCGTTCATTTGGCAGGCACACAGTGCTTTTGCGCAGAAATTCGGCTACATCGATTCGGAGTACATTCTGAGCAAAATGCCTGAAATGCAGAAGGCCAACGCGGAAATGGAACGCTTCGCCAACCGATGGTCGAAGGAAGTTTCGGACCGGCAAACCGAGATTGAACGCCTCGAACGGGCTTTTAAAGCCGAAGAACCCCTGCTGACCGATGACATGAAGCAGCAACGGCGCAAGACGATTGAGGAGAAGGAAAGCACGTCGCGCGACTTTACCAACAAGGTTTTCGGCTTCGACGGGATGTACCTGCAAAAGCGCAAGGAACTGATGAAACCCGCTCTGGACGAGGTGTACAAAGCCCTCGACAAAGTGGCTCGCCAAAGGCAGTTGCAGGTTGTATTTGACAAAGCCAGCGAGGGCATAGCGATGATTTACACGAATCCCGTTCACGATTATTCCGATTACGTCCTTGAAGAATTGGGCATCGACGTAAAAAATTCTACTCCAACCAACCCAACCTCAACTAAAATAACCGGTAAACAACCTAAGTAAACTCCAACGAAACCAAACCATGAAGAACGTATTTCGGATAATTTTGGTAGCCCTGCTCGCGGGCGTCGCTACGCAGGTGGATGCGCAGACGGCCTCCCAGAAAATTGGTTACACCAATGTCGACTATATCCTCAGCCAGATGCCGGAGACCAAGGTCATTGAGACAGAAATTAAAACCAAAGAAGCCCAGTACCAGACGCTGATTGGGCAAAAGCAGAAGGATTTGCAGGACAAATATGCCAACTATCAGAAGAATTCCGCGACGATGTCGGAGGTGATTCGGGCCGATATGGAAAAGCAGATGCAGGGTTTGCAAACGAACCTTCAGGAATTCCAGCAAAACGCCGTTCAGGAATTGCAGGGCAAGCAGCAACAGTTGCTGGCTCCCGTACTCGAAAAAATTGACAAAGCCATTAAAGAAGTTGCCAAAGAAAACGGCTACACGTTTGTGTTGAGTACGGACATCAGCCGCGAATTATCGCCCGTGTTGCTTTACACGACCGAAGAGTATAATCTGACGGATCTGGTGTTTAAAAAGATGGGTGTAACGCCCAAACCTGTGGCGACCACGCCCGCCGCTCCGGCCAACAAACCCGCCGCGAGTAACTCAACGACACCGAAGAAAAACTAAATTCTTTTGTGCTAATTCTTAACCGACAGGCTGCTACGCAAACGTGGCAGCCTGTCGGTTTTTTAGTAGGTTTGTGGTGGAGTGAATGGTGTTTTTGCGAGCGATACGCTTTAGCGAATGATCCGCATCCGTTCAGCCCGTTCCGGTTTATGCCCCACGATTACACGTCTTTAAAAAACAATTGGCAGCGCCACGCCGCCGCGCAGATCAACGATTACGTTACGGGACAAACCAGCTTTGTCGCCCATGTCCTGCCCGAAGATTTCCTGCAATTGCCAACGCGGGGTATCTGGTACGCGCTGGAACGCAAATTCGGCGAAACTGCCGTTCGCCGGGCTTTGCTACCCAGCCATACCGTGGCCAGCCCCGTAGCGGCTGAGGGGGATGGAATCTGGCTGCGCCGCACCAACATGGTTGGGATCAACGTGCGCACTATCGGTAGTTTCTGGCACGTAGTGAAGTACGCCATGACCCTGCCCGACGCGCAGAATTCCATTCACCTGCTGCCCATCTGGGAGCCGGGCGTGGTGGCGAGCCTCTACGGAATCGCCAGTTGGAACATCAACACGGAGTTTTTTAGCCCGGAACTGGCGGCGGTCCTGCCGCATCTCGATTCCGTTGAAAAGCAGTTGAAAGTGACAGTCAACCTCCTGCACCTGATGGGTAAAACCGTGGGCATGGACGTCATTCCCCACACCGATCGTTACGCCGAAATCGTCTTGACCAACCCGGCGTATTTTGAGTGGCTTCAGCGCCGGGATCTGACCATCGTCAACCATTCGGCCCGGCTCTACGAGGCCGTGCAATACCGCATTGTGGATTGGATTCGGGATGAAGGTCCGGCCGTGGCGTGGCAGGATGTACCCTTGGACCCTGCACTGTTTTTCGGTGAACGAATGCCTGAAACCGAGCGGACACGCATTCTGTTCGGCGAAAAAGCCGACCTCTGGGGTCGCAACGCCCGCCGCAACCGACTGATTCAAGTGCTTTACGAAGAGGGCCTCGAACCCGTGCCCGCCACCATGGCCCCGCCCTACCGGGGGCTGACGGTCGACCCCGATGAAACCGCCAAAACCATTGATGATGATGGCCGTGTGTGGCGCGATTACGTCCTGACCCGGCCCGAGGCCATGTCGCGCGTGTTTGGCCCGTTGACGCGTTTCTTCCTGTACGAAGCCATTGACGATAACCGAAACTGGGAAATTGATTTTGCCCGCCCCCGCCCGGAAGTGTGGCAATACGCGGCCCGCCACTACGCCGACGTCGCATTCACCTATAATTTTGACTTCATGCGCGGCGATATGTCGCACGTGCAAATGCGCCCGGAAGGCGTACCCGAACAAACCGACGATTTCTACGACATTCACCGGTACATCAAAGCGCACGTTCGGCGCAGTCGGCCCTGGTTTGGCTACTTTGCCGAGAGTTTTCTAACGCCGCCGAATTACATGGCTTTTGGCGACGAACCCGATCACCTGGAGGCGTCGGGGGCCGATTCGACACTCGGCGATTTGCAAAGTCGAACCATCGGAACCCTAGGTTTTCTGCACGACTTCCGCCGGTATCGTGATTTGATCGAAACGCGCAGCTTTGCCCCGAATTTTACGGTCATCACCGCCGACAAGGACGATCCACGTTTCGATGAATTTTACCTCTCGGGCAATGAAATCCGGCTGTTTCTGGCCTTGTTTCTGACCGATATGCCCAGCTACATGGCACTCGGTTTTGAAACCCGCGACCCGCACCCCGTTCCGGCACCCAATGAATTTTACACTAAACTGTATGTGTTTCAGCTAAGTACGGGCAAAAACGCCACGCGCGGTCCGTACCAGTGGGGGCGCAACGGGACGCTTTTTCACCGCCTAACCCGCCTGCGCCAATTCGCTGATAGCCTGCTACCTCAATTGAACGGGCAAAAAATCCATTGGTTGCTACCACCAAGTCTTCGCGCGGGCGAGCAAACCTCGCCTTCGCAAGTGATCGCCTGGACGCAGGTCGCCTGGACGCACGTGTTTATTGCTAACCTCAATCTGGAAGAACCTACCCAACTCAGCGGACCAGGTTTGGGGAAAACGGATAATTGGAAAGTTATTTTTTCAACGCATCAGGACAGCATCGCCCAAATGAATTCCCTGAGTGACTTGCTACCAGGAGAAGGCCGCGTGTATCGAATCGAGCAGGAAAAGCCAGGTAGTTAACGGCTAATTTTCGCTACCGATTCGCGGCAACAGCATCGGCACCCGCTGGCGGTATTGGCGGTAGGTATCGCCGAACTGAAGGATAAGTTTGCGCTCTTCGAGCACGATGCCGATAAACACGTAAAGCGTCAGGATGATATCCACCAGGAGGTGGCTCAGCCGGGGATCGAGCACCACTCCGCCCCAAATAACCAGTAGCGTTCCTAAATAAAGCGGGTGCCTGACCCGACTCAACAAACCCGTCTGCACGAGCGACGGTTCGGGTTCCTGACCCAGCAGTTTTTTTACACCAAAAAATTCAGCGGAATAGTTTCGCAGGGCCACGACGACGATTCCTACGCCGTTCAGCATCAATACGCCACCCGATAGTTGGGTAAAAAGCGTGGGTGGAAACAGCCACGTTGGGTCAATCGAAAATTGAAACCGAATGAGCGCGACCGCCATCCAGACCGCAATGGCGTTGTAGAGTACCCGGTAAGCCCGGTAAAATCGGCCCATCCAACTCGCGGCCCAGCGCTTAAACCACAAAGCCGCCGTGAGGCTATGAAAAGCGCAGTACAACACCCAAAAGACAGCCAGAAGCAGGTACGGGTTCATGCGGGGTGCGTGTCGGAACGGGGGCGGTTGGGGGATTCCGACGGGGTTTCCTCGGGATTTTCCGGCGACGAATCTTCCGGTTCGAGGTTGGTTTCGGTGGCCTCCGCAACGGGCGTTTCCTCGAACTCAAGATCTGATTCGGGCTGGTTTTCCCGGAAAAATTCCCCTTGGAAAATCAGAATCACACACACCCCGACGAAAATGGACGCATCGGCCACGTTGAAGATCGGCGTCGAGTAGTACGTACCACCCCAAAGCGGCACCCACTCGGGAATAATGCCCTCCCAAAAGTCGAAGAAGAACATATCGATTACCTTGCCGTGGAACCAGGGGGTGGGGGCAAAGTCGGTGGTGAGGCCCAGCCAAACTCCGTAAAAAATACTGTCGATGACGTTGCCGATGGCCCCGCCCAGAATGGCGGCAATGCACCAGAGCAGCCCATTGTGCGCGTTGCGGTGGGCAAGCCGCACCAGATACCACGCGATGCCCGCCATGGCCACCAACCGGAAACCAGTCAGCAGGAGTTTGCCGTATTCCGACCCCAACTGCATCCCGAACGCCATGCCGGGGTTGGTCACGAAATGAATCTTGAACCAATCGCCAATCACCTTGACCTGGCCCGCAAAACCCTCGTCCATGTTGAAATAAACCAGCATTTTAACGCCCTGATCGATTAAAATCACCAGCAGCGTGAGCAGAAAGTATTTGTGAGGGGATTTCAGCATGAATACAGAAATGAAAAATAAGCAATGCCCGGCACTCAATGCTCAGTGAACTGACAGGGGATTCATTGAAAATTGAGTGCTGGGCATTGAGCATTTCTTCCGGCAGCGAAGAAATGAAGTTGGGACAAATCTACGCTTTTGCCGCTTTCTTCCGACGATTGGCCCGTTGTTTGCGCCGGATCAGTTCGCGTTTGATGAGGGTAAACTCGCGGCTGGCCTGTCCGGCTACCGAGGTGTTTTCTTCGGCTCGTCGGAACAAATACGGCATTACCGCTTCAATGGGTCCGTAGGGTACGTACTTGGCAACGTTGTAACCCGCCTTGGCCAGGTTGTAACTGACGTTGTCGCTCATGCCCAGCAATTGCGCAAACCAGAAGTGCGGATCATTGGCGGCAATTCCCCGGCGACGCATTTCCTGAGCCAGGTACAAGCTGCTGTATTCATTGTGCGTACCGAGGCAAATCGATACAACGTCCCGATTTTCGAGGCAGAAATCAATCGCCCGATTAAAATCGTGATCGGTTTCCTCCTTCGTGGCGTATACCGGCTCGCAGTACTCCATCTCGTGGGCGCGCTGCCGTTCTTTTTCCATGTACGCACCCCGCACCAGTTTGGCCCCCAGGCAGTAGCCCCGCTCGCGGGCGGTTTCGGTGGCTTTCACCAGATTGCCGTAGCTATCGCGGCGGTAGAGTTGGAACGTGTTGTAAACGACGGCCTGCTTTTGGTTGTAAAGGGCCATCATGTCGTACGTGAGGGTATCGATCGGATCCTGAATCCAGCTTTCTTCGGCGTCGATAAATAGTTTGACGTGCCAGTCGTGCGCTGAGCGACAAAGCAGGTCGACCCGTTGCCGCACTCGTTCAAAAGCGGCCTGTTCGTCCTCGTCGAGCGGAGCGCCATTCTGCACCTTTTCCAGCAGTTCACTACTGGCGATGCCAGTCACTTTAAACACCGAAAAAGGTACTGCGGGCGTCTTGCTGGATTTCTCGATAGTCTTCAGAATCTCCTGCACCGTAGCCTCGAAACTACGCTCGGAATCCTCGCCTTCAACAGAGTAATCGAGGATGGTACCGATGTGCGCGTGGTCGAGTTTATCGACGGTTCTGCGACAACCCTCGATGGTCTCACCCCCGCAGAAGTGGTCAAAAACCGTGTTTTTGATGAGGTTTTTGATGGGGAGCTTCAGGTAAAAAAATAATTTGATGAAAAATGTGCCTATCTTTACGAGCCAGTTATGGTTCATGCAGGCAAAGATGAAGTAGGTCTTTTTGAGTTCCCAATCCGACTGATCGGAGAAAGCCGTTGACGTATCTTCGAACGAAATAGTGTTACTAAGTTTCCGTCCTTTTGGTTGGACGACAGTTGGCATTTTGGTCATGGTTGGTAAGCCCTTGTGCCGGGTCTTTATTTATTATGGTTGGTGAAAGTTTGAAAAAACGTACTGAATAGTCAAGTTTTTTTCAAGAAATAGGTTTAGCACAAGCTCCGATTGCAACTGAAAAAAGGACTACAAATATAATACATCGAAACGTAAACTGCGCAAAATCAGTTTTTTTACCACCTTCAAATACCCCGTTATGAGTGCGACGTTAGACATCGTCCCGATGCAGGATTGGATCAACACGGGCGGCAAGCCGCTCATCATCGCCGGACCGTGTAGTGCCGAGACCGAGGAACAAGTTTACGAAACGGTCACCCAAATCGCCAGAGCAGGCTACGCCCACGTCATTCGGGCGGGCGTTTGGAAACCCCGCACCCGGCCCGGCAGTTTTGAAGGCATGGGTGAAGCGGCGCTACCCTGGCTCCAGGCAGTAAAAAAAGAAACCGGCCTGCCCATCGCCATTGAAGTCGCCACGCCCGAGCACATCGAGCTCGCCCTCAAATATGGCATCGACATTCTCTGGATCGGTGCCCGCACCACCGTCAATCCCTTCAACGTCCAGGATATTGCCGATGCGTTGAAAGGCGTTGACATCCCGGTGCTGGTCAAAAATCCCGTCAATCCGGATCTCGCGCTTTGGATTGGCGCGTTGGAACGTCTCCAGAATTCAGGCATCAAAAAGCTTGCCGCTATCCACCGGGGGTTCTCCAATATGCAGGAAACCCGGTACCGCAATAGCCCGTACTGGCAGATTGCCATTGAGTTGAAAACCCAGTTTCCGCAATTGCCCCTCATCGGCGACCCCAGCCACATGGCCGGAAAGCGGGAGTACCTGTTTGAACTGGCCCAGCGCGCCCTCGATTTGAACTACGACGGGCTTATTATCGAGAGCCACCGCGACCCGGATAAAGCCTGGAGCGATGCCGCTCAGCAACTGACGCCCGTAGCCCTGGGCGAAATGTTGCACGAACTGCACATTCGCCGGCCTTCGTACGGCGCTGATTACCAGAGCGAACTGGAGCGGATGCGGGCGAAAATCGATAACCTCGACCGGGAGCTGATGGAAGTGCTGGCCGCCCGGATGGCCGTTGTGGAAAAGTTGGGTGAATACAAACGCGATAACAACGTAGCCGTGCTGCAACTCGACCGTTGGAAGCAGGTGTACACCAGCCGCGCGGATTGGGCCAGGCGCCTCAATCTGTACCCCGAAACGGTGGAGGAGCTTTTTAAATTGATTCACATGGAATCCATCCGCAAGCAGACCGAAGTGATGAATCAGGTGGGAGCGTAAGATGGGTTTGAACAGTTTGAGGGTTTGAGTTGAAAAAGCCCGCTGCATCAACCGATGCGGCGGGCTTTTTGATTTTCGTCGTGCCAAACTTGCCCCGTCGCCTGATAATCGGATCAGTTGGAAGCGGATGTTAGGTACTTCAGTGGCGAATCGGCCACCATCTGTCGCAACCGGTCAAGTTGCGGGCGAATCTCGTTCTCGTGCCACAGGCCCGGTCGCATGGCGAAGGCCCCGGCGAGGTATCGATCGCCCTCAGTTTCTTCGCCGAGGCCAATGCAGGCTTCGGCCAGGTTGACGAGCGTCCAGTACCGCCGCTGTGCTTCTTCGCTGAAGTGGGTGTCTTCAGTCTCACCCCCCGACTGGGGGTGGTCGGCCAGCCATTGCTCGCGCTGTTGCCGCACATCACGGCGAATACGGCGGGCCAGCACGAAATCGGCGATGGCCTCTGCCGGGTCGGTCGCTTGGCTGCCCCGCAGGTTATAGACGTACGCGAGGTGAATGCCGCTGTAGGTATCGTTGCGCAACGAGTAGCTCGTCCGGTACGCTCGGATGGCTTCGTCGAGGTCAGTGGGTTGTCGGTTTGCGTCCCAGAGGCGCTTGTGGATGCTTCCCCAGATGTACAGCGTTTCGGGATCTTTGGTTGTGGCGGGGTTGAGCACAGCAAGTAGATTCTGGGCTTCACGCAGAGCGTCGAGGGGCGTCGGCAATTTGCTTTTGTACGTGAACAGCGCCAGTTGCTGCACGATAAACGGGTCGTCGTCCTGGGTCATGGCACGCGCAGCGGCGAAGAGGTTTCGGGCCGCCAGCAGGTCGCCGCGCAACGCAGCCCCGTCGGCCTCATCGGTCAACCATTCGACCTGCCGACTCTTTACTCCGGCTTCTTCCAGGAGTTGGCTGCGGGTCATCGAAGGCACCCTCAAAGGCTCTGGCTTTGCCCACCAAGGGTTGGAGCTTGCCGACTTCCGGGGGTTCCTTTCTTCGATGAAGAAATAATCCGGAGCTTTAGGCAGCGACGGGGGCGTCAGGTTTCTCAAAAACGTGTACACCGGACTGTCGTGGGCGAGTGGATTTTTGGCTAAAATGGTTTGGATGGTGGTGGTTAATTCGCCTCGAAACCGCTCCACTTCATCGAAATCAATGCCTTCGCCGAGGTGGTGATACTGCCGGACGACGACGTGGTTGATGTCGAAGGGAAATTTTTTGACGCCATCTTCAGCAATAACCAGCGTCGTGCAGGGCCGCAGGGCGTGACGCACCCCAAGTTCGTAAAACGCGTTGGCATTGGCCGTCGATACGTCGGCAATCACAACGTCGGCGTTGAGAAGTTGCTTGTACATCGGCACGTCAATGGGTCCCGAATGCACGATGCCATCAGCTCGGAGGCAGGTCAGACCGGCGGCTTCAACGGCGGGTTTGATAATGTTGCGGTACGTCTTGTCAAGGTCGAGGTTGCGGCCGGTTTCAAAGTCCGTTTTTCTGCCAAAACCCATGACGACGAAGCAGGTTTTCTGAGCGAGCATAAGCGCAGGAGAAATTGAAAGTTGAGAATTGAAAGCGGCCGCCGCGCGGTTGAAAATGAAATATAGTGAAAATTCTTAACTTTCAACTGCCTTCAACCCAGGCAATCGGCCAGCGTACGGATGTAAGTTTCGGCGAACAATTCCACATCTTTAGACCGGTACTGCAAAATGTAGCGCGGGTGGTCGAGGGTGACGACACGGTCGAAAAAGCCCTGCTCGTCGTTGAGACGCTTGAGGTAGCGTTCGTTTTTGCGGCCCAGGCAAACGGCCACCCGGCGGTCGGCCCCGAAGGTGATTTGTTGGCGCACCGACTCGGTGATGATGGGCCAGAGGGCGTTGGTCGTGGCGCGGTCGTCGTAGTAATTGTAATTTTTACCGTCCCTGACCAGGGCCAACGGGTAGAGTGAGGTCAGGAAAAAACGACCGTAAAATGCCGCCGCCCCGCCAAATGCCTCCACAATTCGGTAAATGAACCGGCTCGACAATTCGGGGGTGGGCGTCAGACTATTGGGGATACCGCAGTGCGCCGCCAGCGCCTGGGGCGTGGTGAAGGAAATTCCCGTCACGCCCGCCCCGTGCCGACCCGGATTGATACCCAGCACGTACACGCGGGGCACGGCATCAGCGTAAAATTTTTGGTAAAACTCCCTGACCACCGCCTGGATTTCGAGCTGCCGGTAGGGATTCATCGCCGAAACGCCCGGTGGCAACGCGGGTGGCTCGGTCAGGTGGAGGTAATAGTCGATGGCGCGGTCGGCGAAGGTTGGGGGCATAAACTAAGGTCAGCAAAGTTGAAAATTGAGAATTGAAAGTGTTAAACTTGTGTACGAATTGTCAGTCACGCGCTTCGGCGTTGGTTCGTCCACGCTTGTTGCTGTTTTGCTGACCAACAAAAACGGAAAACATTGATTTTTGCTTTGATTTTTAACCACAAATAAACCATGATTAAATCCCTCGCGGTCATTTTATCCATCGTCATCGTCGGGTTCGGGTTTGGCCCCGAAAAATCCGGGCAGCACCAGCCCAGCCCGGTTTCGGCGGCCAAAGAGTTGAGAATCGAGCAGAATGAAAAGGCCGGAACCATCTCGGTTTTCCGGGTTGGTGGCAAAACGGCTATTCTCACCCAAAACGCCAAAGCCGATTTCCGGCCGTACCTGCATCCCATCACCGCGCCCGACGGCAAGGGCGTCCTCACCGAGTACAGTCCTGGCCACCACAACCACCAGACTGGCCTGTACTGGGGCTTTACCCGAGTCAATGGCCGCGATTATTTTCACCATCCCCAGGGCGATTACTGGCGGCGAATCTCGGCCAAAGTAATCGAAGCAACCGGACCGGAAGTCAAGTGGCAAACCGTGTACGACCTACTCGATTCGACCGGCAAGGCCGTTTTGACCGAAACCCAAAACTGGTCGATGCGCGAACAGGGCGGTAAGTTTCTGCTCGATCTGGAGTGGAACGGCGAAGCCAAAACCGACGTCACGATTGGCAAGTACGAGTACGG
>JAJAZB010000362.1 GCA_026785975.1 Cytophagaceae bacterium
ACCATTCCCGGCTTCTCGGCAACGCCGCTCTTTCCCCCGGATTTTGGCGTACTCAACACCACCGCCAACGGAGCGCCAACGGCCACGCTCACTGCCCAGGCTACGCAGGTGTTGACGAAAAATGGCAAGGTCGTTTCCCGAAATTTCCTGATTGAACTCGATACGACAACAGCGTTTAACAGTCCCTTCAAAAAAAGCCAGACCATCGCCGCTGAGTGGCTGCCAAGCTGGAACGCACCCCTCCTGCCCAGCGACAGCACGACGTATTTTTGGCGCATTCGCGAGGCGGATCAGCCCATCGGGGCCAGCAATGGTTGGGCCGAAAGTTCGTTTACGTTCATCAAATCCGTGCCCGACGGCTGGGCGCAGGCCACGGCTACGCAACTGGCCCGTACCACGAACGAGCATATTTCACTGAAAAACGGCCAGTGGGCGCTCCAAACCTCGGCCTTGCGCCTGCGGGGCCGGGTGGCCGGGGCGGATGCGGGCACGGATGCCTGGCGATTGAGCGAGGTATTTCTCAACGATGCGCCCCTCGTGAGTTCGGGCAATTGCTTCGGCGGCGTGCTGGTGGCCGTGGCGTTCCAGCCCGTTACGTTGCAGCCTTTTTCGGTGTTGCCCGCCCAGCAGTGCGGCTATTCGCCGTTTGCCGCCAATTTCCTCCCCGACGATGCCCTGCGCGATGAATTCTTGTTGCAAAGCTACCTCGATGCGCTACCGGCCAACAGCTACGTGCTGCTGATGTCGGCGGGAAAACTGGCTTATCGCCAATGGCCCGGCATGGTACGCCAGCAATTGGCCCGCCTCGGGGCGGATACCACGCGGCTCGCCACGCTGCCGGATGGAGCGCCTTACCTGTTGCTGGGGCAATTGGCCAGGGCGAAACCCCTGATCGAGCGTCTGCCCGGCGCGGCCGATCCGGCGAAGCAAACCCTCACGCTCGATGATTTTGAACTCACTGATTCGTACCGTCAGGCCAGGGTCACCTCGCCGCTCATCGGCCCGGCGCTGGAGTGGAAGCAGGTTTCCCGGAAAATCGCCCGGCCCAACGCCGTCCCCGAACGTCTCGACGTGCTGGGCGTGACCATGCAGGGTTTTGAAACTGTCTTGGTCGAAAACGCCGAAGCCCGGCAACTCAGCCTGTCCATCGACGCCAAAAAATACCCCTACCTGCGCCTCCGCTTGCACGTCGACAGCCCGACGGGGAATCAGGTTTCCCAACTCAAAAACTGGATTGTCAGCTACCGGGGTGTGCCCGAAGGCGCGGTTGACCCGACGAAAGGTTTGCTGGAAAGTAAGGTTGACAAACAGGAAGGCGAAGCCTTTAGCCGGAGTGTGAGTTTCCAAAATATTTCCAATCGGGTTTTCACGGATAGCTTGTTGGTTCGGCAAACGATCACCAACCGCAGCGCTCAGGCGCAAACGACCCGTCAGGTACGTATTGCTCCGCCCCCGCCCGGTGGTAGCGTAGCCGTGCTTCAGGAATTGAATACGCTGGGAAATGCCGGTGAAAACCTGCTCAACGTCACCTTCAACCCGCAGGCCCAACCCGAGCAGTATTTCAACAACAATTCGTCGGAGATCCTGCTCAACGTGCAGCCCGACCGCGCGAATCCGCTGTTGGAAGTCACCTTTGACGGACGACAAATTCAGGACGACGAACTGGTTTCGGCCAGTCCGCGCATTGCCATTCGGTTGAAAGATGAAAATAAAGTGCTGGTGCGAAAAGACACCCTCGGCCTCGACCTACGTTGGCAACGGCCCCAGACTGGACAGGCGGATAAAGCGGGCAAGTGGGAGCGGATTTGGTTCAAAAACATCACCTGGAGCATCCGGCCCGACAACGATTTCCGGGCGGAGTTTCAGCCACAACGCCTCCCCGACGGGCAGTACGCGCTCCAGGTGCAGGGCAACGACCTGAGCGGCAACTTTGCCGGCGGCGTACCGTACCTGATTCATTTTCGGGTCAATAATCAGGATACGCTTTCGGTGGTTGCGTATCCCAATCCGATGACAGCGTTCACGCGGTTTGCCGTGACGGTGGGCGGGGAGCAGGTTCCGAGCGACTACCAGGTTCGGATTTACACGCTCCAGGGCCAACTCGTCCGTACACTCAGTGCGGACCGCCCGCGCGTGGGCGTCAACGAACTCTTCTGGGACGCCACCGATGCCACGGGCCTGACCCTGCCGGATGGCGTTTATCTTTACAAACTCACCCTCACCCGGCCCGGCCAAAACCCGACCGAAGCGGCGGGGAGAGTGGTTATTTTAAATTGAAAGTTGAGAGTTGAAAATTGAAAGTTACACATCCTCAATTTTCAACTCTCCATTTTAATACTGTGAGCAGTTTAGTAGTCCGGTTAAGCCGCCCTACGCTGCCAGAATTGACAATTCAGGCTATCAAGCCGATTTATATCAACTAAGCTATCTGCACTGAGTTGGCCATATATCGTCTTCCAGACACGCCGGTTGGTTTGCCGACGCACCAAAGCGTTCATTGAGTTGAGCAATCAAGAGTCGGCAGCCAGTAATAAACGAGCGACATTGACCCCACTTAGCGTAG
>JAJAZB010000363.1 GCA_026785975.1 Cytophagaceae bacterium
ACGCCAGGGCGCTGAGATTGGCCACTTCCCGAGCTCCTTCCCCGCCGATTTGGTTGGAGACAACGTCTAGGGAGGTCAGGTTGCTGAGTTTGGCCATTTCCCGCGCTCCTTCTGCGCCGAGTTGGTTGCTGTAAACGTCGAGGGAGGTCAGGTTGCTGAGATTGGCCAGTTCCCGCGCTCCTTCCACGCCGATTTGGTTGAAGCTAACGTCAAGGGAGGTCAGGTTGCTGAGTTTGGCCAGTTCCCGCGCTCCTTCTGCGCCGAGTTGGTTGTCGCCAACGTCAAGGTCATTTAAAAATGGCGCGAGGCGCTTTAATTCGGGTGGTACCTCTGTCAAACCGCACCTGCTCAAATCCAGGGAGGTGGCCTGGGTTTGGTACGCTTCGTCAATCCGTTGCAGTACCTGGGGCGAGGTGGGCATGTTTCTGGTGTGGTATTAATTCCCACAAAATACAAACTAAAGCGAGAGCCTCGCTTCACATACACGAATTTTAACTTAACCTCAACAATTTCAACTTACCTCCACCAACTCACTCCACCTTGTCGTATAACACCGCGTTAGCCGCTCCTGCCGGGTTTTCCAGGCCCGCCCGAAACCCTGCTTACCCACCCGCACCTTCTCGCGGCCGTAGCGATTGTTGAGCCCATCCATAACCTGCATCACCTTTGACTGGCGGGGGTCGGAGGCATCGAAGATGCCGAGTTGCATCTGGGTTTCCGGACAAATCTCACTCACCAGCACGCCCGCCTTTTTGTAGCGGTACCCCGCCCGGTAAATCCGCCGCAGCCCCAGCATGGCGTAGCCAATAAGCACCATACTCGAATTGCTGACCACGGGCAGTTGCAGCGTGATGCTGTTGGAGTACTGCGCGTCGCTTTCCCGAAAGAAATTTGTTTGTAGAAAGACGGTGATCACCCGGCACACCGTCTTTTGCCGTCGTAGCTTGAAGGCTACCCTGGCGGCGAAGTTGGCCACCGCTTCCTCCACGGGCCGGGGGTCGGTGAGCATCTGGCCAAAACTGCGCGAGGAGCAAATCACTTTTTTGTTGGGGACGATCAGCTCCAGGGGCAAACACGAGTAGCCGAGTAATTCGCGCTGCATTCGCTCACCGACTACCCCCATGTTCTTTTTGACCCAGGCGGGCGAGAGACTCCGAAAGTCCAGGGCCGTCAGTACCCCCAAGGCCCTGAGTCTCGATCCGTACTGGTGCCCGATGCCCCATAAGTCACCCACCTCGAATGTGCTCAGCGCTTCGGTGATGGCCTCCGGCGAGTCGAGTACGTACACGCCCCCGCAGGCCGGGTCTTTCTTGGCGCGTTTATTGGCTACTTTTGCCAGCGTCTTGGTCATGGCCACACCAATGCTGACGGGAATGTCCGTCGAGCGCACGACCGCTTGCCGGATTTGCCGCGTATAGCCCTCCACGTCGGGTAGGCCCGCCAGATCGAGAAAGGCCTCATCAATCGAATAAATCTCCACCTTGGGTGCCCAGCGGGCCAGCACCATCATGACCCGATTGCTTAGGTCGCCATACAGGGTGTAGTTGCTGGAAAACACCTGCACGTTGTGCTGCTTAAACAGGGGCTCCAACTCAAAGGCCGCCGCAGTCATGGCGATACCCAGGGCCTTAGCCTCGTTGGAGCGGGCAATCACGGCACCATCATTATTGGAGAGCACCACGACAGGCTTGCCTCTCAAGGAAGGATCAAAGACCCGCTCACAGGAGGCGTAAAAGTTATTGCAATCGCACAGGCCCACCATGCTAACGGTTGCTTAATAGGTTTTCTTGATGACATACGTGACCACGCCCCAGAGAATAAACTCGTTCTCGGCCGTCACGATGATGGGCGGGTAAGCCTCATTGGCTGAGTAGAGCAAACAGCGGGTGGGAAAGAGCTTCACCATTTTGACGGTAAAGCCCCCGTCGAGCCAGCAGACAATAAGTTGGGGTTTTCGCCGATAGCCGGGCTTTTTCTGGAGCGTCTCCCGCACGGCGCTCAGATCGGGTCGGAGCAGCTTGTCGACCACCAGCACGTCACCGGCTTCAATATCCAAGTCGCGCAACGAGTCGCCTTTCACCCGGCCCAGAAACGTGCTTTCCGGAAAGCGGACCAGCTCCTTGTTGAGATCCAGCACGGCCTCGACAAAATCATCGGCTGGGGAGGGAAAGCCCGCCATGATGGGCAGGCCCAGCAGGGGCACGACCTCGGTGGTATCGGGGTCCACCCGAAATAATTCAAGATTAGCTATGGTGTTCCGCATGATTAAGCCGCATTTGCGGCGTAAGTAGGCGGATTATATTTTACTTGTCAAGTAAAATATAATATAAAGATATTATATAGCTTGCGCACCGAACCCGAACTCCTGCCCTACGACCATGAAAACTCCCATCAATGCCCAATTTGTCATTACCCGTCAGCAGTACGACGAAGCCGCCGCCAAGCTGCCCTCGGTGAGTACCTACCCCAACGATTCGATTGCCATTGAGGTCGATGCCAGCGGGTTGCTGGCGGCCGTCAGCGTCCAGGAGCCGGTAGTGGGTGACGGAAAACTCACCATGAAAGTGACCTTTATTAAGTACGTCTTGAACGGGGAGCGGTTGGGCTGGGCCCGCCAGACCGTGCTGGTTTGGAAGCTGTGCCCGTTTTATAAGGTTCTTACGCCTGGCTCTTAGCCGGGACAATCCACATGGAATTCTCCCCAATGGACACTGAATTAACATGGACTTGCAATAGTACAGTGGAGATTTTCTAAGCGGCCATTGAGGAAGTGTAAAAATAAGATTCCTGTTGACTGGGCGTACCATCGAACCTTCCTTTCGGAAAGCAATCCAGACAACAAGAAAAAACTGGGGATATCTTGAGTTCGATTTACCCTTTAATATTAAGTGCTTTTCTCTACCTTTTCGGCTGTCCGCTTACTATGAATTTTGACTCCTCGGTGACGGAGGTATTTGTAAAAAGTCACTTTAGAGATCGCCAGCTTTTGGGCAATTTGGTTAACGCCTAAAACCCCTTCCTGGTAATACATTTCCGCCAATCGTGCATTTTTCTCAGCTTCGGGAGAGAGCCCTTTGCGTCGACCCCCTTTACGGCCACGGGCCCGCGCTGAGATCAACCCTGCGTGCGTTCTTTCGCGGATCAAGTCCCGCTCGAACTCGGCCAGGGAAGCGAATAAATTCAAGACCAATCGACCTTGGGGTGTAGTGCTGTCAATGGCATCGGTAAGACTAAGTAGGCCCACCCCCTTTTTCTGAAATTCATCCACCAGTTCCAGCAAATGCTTCATCGACCGGCCAAGTCGGTCCAGTTTGTAAATGCACACGATATCCCCTGGGCGAAGTTGAGCCCGCATTTTGGCTAACTCCAGTCGCTCTGATTTGGCACCCGATCCAATTTCCTGAAAAATGAGTTCACAACCTGCCTTCGCTAAGGCATCCAATTGAAGATCGACCTGCTGGGATTGGGTTGAAACACGGGCGTAGCCAATTTTCATCTCACTTGTTCACGTTATCTTACTTGGTTGCTGAATATAGTGAACTTTGATTGATGAACAAGTTAAGTTAACTATTTTAGGCCTTGGTGAACGATGATGAGTTCACCGCTCCGACCAGCAGAATAGTACATTCATACGGTCGTTTTGCTTTACATTGATTTTTCTTTTTTAAGGTGTACTCTTCCTGGTTGGTAAAGATTTAGTTTTTGGCCATACCCAGGTAATTGGCGAGCAACAGTGGAACCTACGCAACCACTCTTCGATGTCCAACCTGCTACCAGTTATAGGCCCTAATAGCATATAATCCGGTAAGGTGAACGTATGATTTGGATGAGACCAGCAAGCTGTGTCGTCAAACTTACGGACACGCCCATACTCATAGGGAATCCACACACTACCCTTACTGTCTTCTGTCATTACGGCTATCACGTGGGTGCTGTTGATCAGACCCATTTCAATGATACAAGCCGTTAGCAATACTATTTGCTTCGGGGTAAGATGTGTTAATGTTGGTAAAGTCAACAAAGTAGGATCGAGTACGTCCAGCCAGAACTCAAAACCAGTATCATTCGCTATGTTAGCAATGCTAAGCGCATAATCTTTGTCGATTTGGCGATGTGAAACAAATAATCTTGGGCACCCAATCTTGGGCGACTTTACAGGTATTGTCCTAAGATTATTAAGAAGATTCACCATATCATCCTCCGAGGGAAGTGGGTTGTTAGAATTGAACGTCTTCTGCCAAAAATCAAATGAACTCTTAAACGTTTCATTCTGCTCCGTTGCTTTGGAAATGGATAAAAAGCGATCCCACAGTGGGAGATCATCATTGTCGTACAAATTATAGCTTGCCATAAATCTTTGTTGAAAAAAGTAAAAATAGGATAGGTACTCAAACTATTACCCCATCCCTTGCAATGCCATTCTCAACCTACTAACTATCCCAATAATCTCGCTTTCCTTTTCCGAACTATTCATAGCGAGAGCGTCCTCCAAAAACTCCAGATGCTCGATTTCAGCTTGTTGCTGACCTTGGGTACCGATCATTTTCCAAGCCGTACTATACTCTTCCAAGATGAGTTCATAAGAAGCCTTGCTGTCGCCTAAGATGCGTTTGCACAAGAGAAGGGTGGCCTCTGCAATCCAATCCCAGTACTCTTTCTCTTCTCCCTCTTTTTGGTGAATATGTTCTAACTCCACATCCAGTGCTTTCTGCACCTCACTCTTTTTGGGTAATGGGTCTTTTCCCCACCCACGAGTGTCCGCCAGCACCAAGGCCTGTTCAATGGACAGCCAGTTCGTCAGCGGATAATATTTACTTGTATTCTCGGCCGTTTCGTACGCCTTGCGGTAATAAGAAGCCGAGCATTTGTACGCTTCTTTTTTGTCTTCGCCCTGGCTAATCAGCGCCAGTCTTTTGTGCGTACTGGCTAATATATTGATACGCTCCACGGTCGCCCCAAAACGGATCAACCCTTCCAAATCCGCAATCACTTCTCTTAAGGCATCCTGAGCTTTTTTAATGACCATCGGGTCATTTTTTCCTTTCTGTTTCACTTGCTGCACGTGCAACTTAACTTTGGTATTGCAGTATTTTTCAGTTGCTGAAAAGGAGAACGTGGCCTTGTCTTCTTTCCAAAGCGCTTCAAACTTAGCCACGGCCAGCTCGTACTTGTTTAAGGCACTGTACAACAAGGCCTGGAGTTCAGTAATGCGTCCACTTTTGATGCCCGCCCGCGTGAGTGCTTTGTCGATCGCATCAATGGTTTGTAGGGTTTCCACGGGATCATAGCCGCCCCGTTCGATCTTGTTAAGCAGGTTGCCCAATTCAATTTCGGCTTCTTCGGGAATGATAAACTCATACGTTTCCTGGGTCTTCCGGGTATCGTTTGAAAGTTTGTAGAATGGATCGCCGTAGCATTGATAAGCACCCCAAGTATTATTCCGTGGGCCGTAGTTTTCGAATATCGCCCTTCGCGCTTTTTGAATGGCTTCGCCAAAATTATCGCCCTCGAACATTGCTTGATAAAACCTCTCAGCAAATTCGAGCGCCGCACTATCATTCACGGCCCATCCGGCGACAACCACCGCTTTGACCCCAATTTCAATCAACTGGGTACCGATATTGGCCGCTAACCGAAATCGACTTCGGTTGTATTCTTCGGCAGTTCCATCCGTTTGCCCTAAATAGCAGCAGTTGACAAACACCAGTTCGGGCACATTGCTCATTTGGTCGATATACGCTGGTGTTAGAAATGCATTCGGCCCGATTACCATCCCCGTGGGCTGGTCGGGATCATTACTGAAGACCCCATGCCCGGCCAGGTGCACAATTTTATAGTTTTTGCTAAAGAGATTAAGTAAAATATGGGCCGCTGACTCATTCAACAGCGTATTCACCTCAAAACCCTGTAGGTTTAATAGTTCGGCCACCCGTTTCCCCTCTTTGTAGGCTGCTGGTAGCTGAATGGCCGGATTTTTCAGATTAGGGTCGCCAATGACAATGGCCGTACGCTCGACCACGGGGATCACATTGATTCGGAAATCTCCGGTGGCTAATTGTCGGATCATACCGGCGTTTACGCTCAACGGGCGGGCATTGGCCACGCTGTCTTGCAAAAGCTCCCAGGGAAAGGCCGCTGTGTATTTGTCCAGAATCCAGTTGATATTATTTTGCCGTTTGACCTGATCCTTAAAATCGTTCGGCACCATCAATTCGAAGATAGCCTTGGCCAATTCGGGTGACCATTCATCCTTCGTGGATAAGTCTTCTAACAGCCCAATGAGTGTATCGTTGATGGTATTCAACGACCGTTCCTCCACCCGGGCGGCATCGGTAGAAATGGCAAAGCGTAAACTGCGCCGCTGATCCTCACTCAACAATTCGTCCTCTGTATAGCGACGAACGTTGATGCGGGTCCACCATTCGGTGGTGTCTTCTACCGGCAGTCGTTCCCGCCAGCCGATAAGTTTTCTGATTTTATTCCCGGTCCTAAAAATATTTAGTGACCGGCTTTCTTCTTTTTCGATGGTATTAACTGCTTTTACGCACGCCAGCGCTCGGTCCTTGTAGATTTCAATAAACTCAATTGTTTCAATCGTTAAAGGCGCATCGTAGGTATGACGAACTTTGCTATTGGCGTTTTGCACACCTTGAATGATCGCTCTAACCGAATCTTCAATGCGCAACCCTCCGTATCCTGAACCAATAATCAGGCAGGATAGGCCGATGCGTTTCGACTTGAGGTCATGCAGGAGGGGCTTGTTTGGTTTGCTGTTGAGGTTCGCTAAGTAGTTGGCGGTACCCTGTTCAACGGTACTCGTCAGCCGATATTCAGTCAGCATCCCTTGCCGACCTAACCCCACAATGACCGCTCCTTGAAAGCCTCTGGCATTGACCGAGGCCAACGATTCACTGGTGCCCACCGCTCCTGGGTACAATCCTAACCGATGCCTCCGCGTTAATTCATGATCCAAGTGCCAGTCCAAGGCCTTTTCAGCCGAGAGGATGCCGTCATTCTGAAAATGCCCCACCATTAAGGGATACATGGCGTATTTCAGGTCGCCATTGCTGATGGAAATGGTGATAGGTACGTCACCAGCCGTAAAGCGTTGCTCGGACCCCAGCCCCAATAAACTCTTTTCCACCCCTTCGGGTGAGAGGTCGAAATCGAAAACTTCTTTGGCTTTGAATTCCTTCTCAAGGCCCCGCACGGTTGGCCGGGTTCGTTTCAGCTGGTTGGTTAATCCCGTGTTCAACAGATCCGTGATGGCGCCGAACAGCTTCTGCTCATTAGCCAGTTCGCCGTGCGTTACCTCCGAATAGTACACCGTATTCTGCGCGATCATCGATGCCGGGATGCCACTCTCCCATGTCACGCTTTCGTCGCCTTCTTTAGTGGCCAGGAACTCCAATACTTTTCGCTTGCCCGAACCCGTATCCTTTTCGGTTAATTGATAGCCGCTGATGGTTTGCTTATTCTTTCGCGCTTGTCCGGCAATGTACACGGCTTGACCGTAGTCAATTTCATGGTTTACCTTTTTGCGATAATCCCCAAATTCTGATAGTAAGCCCTCATCGGGTAGCGGCCAATCACTCTCCCCAAAGGCATCGCGCATATTTTTCCAGGTAGCCGGATCAGCAAAATCATTGGCTGAATCAGTTGTTAAGGGCAGTAGGCTAAGAATACCGGGGAATTTAGAAAACACGTTAAGTAAGTCCTTTTGGGAGTTGCCAATGTCAATGAAGTCCAGAGTCTTGATTAAGGAATCCAGACCAAAGAGTACGTAGGGGATACGGAAGGACCCGCCCAACGGGGCACCTAAAAACACCAATCGAAAATCCTTACTGGCGTTTAATTCCTTCCAAGTATCGGGATGGTTGACGATAAAATCGCGGATTAATACACCACCCATAGAGTGCCCGATCAGCTTGATGGGCTGATTGTACTGCCTGAGTTCGATCAATTTTCGATTCAGGGCGGCGGCATTCAGTTCCATTCGGGTACGCCAGTCAAAGGGAAAGGTGACTACATCGTAATCCAGTGCCAGGTACTCCGTTAGTTTTTTGTAGGAACTGCCCACCAGCGCATCCGCCCGGACGTTCTTATTGTTATCGTCACTGTGCTGCAAGCTGGTCAGTCCCCCGCCGACAAAGCTCAGAAAGTTGATCCATACCGATTTATCCCTTACGGTTAGCGTGCTGCCCATGATCCCCGGCAGCAAAACCACAATCGGCTTTTTGCCCGACACCACATTGCGGAACACTTTTCCGCCCGGAAGTGACAAGTTGATGTTCCTGATTTCGTCCTGGCTAAAGGCTCGGGTGTCTAACTTAGAAAAGCCCGGTATGAGTGTGATGCCGGAATTCTTTAAGGCCAGTAGCAAGGCGTTGCGCGTCGGGTCATTTTTAAAATAATTGAAATGACTGACCTCGGCACTTTCGTCAAAAAAGTACTGCACTTTATCCTTCTCCCGCTTGGCGCCGTTGTACATCGAGCGGGTATCAACGACGAAATCATTATCGTCCCAAAAAAACAGATTCGATAAGGCTACCTTCATGGCTCGCCACCGCAGACTCATCTTAGCATCACCGGCGATGACCAGGAGGGGGCTGTTTAGCAGGGCCTCCGGATTGGCATTGTTTAGCATCTGGTTAAAGGGCGACTGCGGATTCTGCACTTCCAGACCCGGCAGCACGTCTGCGTCATCTTTACTTTCGATTAAAGCCGCAATCAGGTCTTTAAAAGCAACATAGAGGGGATTGGCGGCCTGAGCCAAAGCCAGACCAATGACATTGAACAGGACGTTGAAATAAATATCCAACCGACGGGAGGCCAGCGTTGTACCACTGGCCGTGCAGGCGACCCGGATGAATTTTTCAATGGTGATGTTTTTGCTCAGAATCGCATTTTCTATCTTCTCGATCCATTGCAGATCTTCGTTTCGTTTTAGCTTACGGAGGTAGTTCTTTTCATTGGCAGAAAAGCCGCGTTGCCTTGGCTCCTCCAGGCAAAAGCGGCTCAGCACATCCCCAACGAGCCCGCCGCGCGAATGGCTAATGAGCGTTAGGGTTGCTTTTTGGGGTAATTGTCCGACCAGATCGAATACATTTTCCAGCGGGCTTTTAGTCAGCGTTTCGTGCTGGAACGCCAGGACGTTTTTTTGGTAGGTTTGAGTGATAAACTGCCAGGCCGCCGACCCCGGCAACTCGGCAAACGAACCCTCCGTGGACGAGGCCGTGCCGTGCAGAAACAGCACGTACTTGCCATCTGGCTCAAACTCCGGCGGGAGGAGCTCAAACTTTTCCTTTCCCCCGCTTCTCTCGATAAGCCTAAACAAACCCGATTTCCCTTCCAGTTGCCTAACTTCCAGCTTCCCGGCCAACTCGCTGACCAGCGGAGATAAGGCCTTTTTCGTGAAAATCTTCACGAGTTTCAGGGTTATTTTCCCCAGCAGCCCACCCCGACTCTGCTCGCCCGCGTACACCTCCGTGGGGATGTCGAATACCCCATCCCGGTTTTCCAGGCTGCGGAGCTGGGCCGACGTGCCCGGAAACACCTCCTCGATGGTGCTGGCATCCGCCAGCCAGACGGTATCGTCGTCGTACACAAATTCGATGAGTTTGTTTGCGTCCAGTTCTTCCGGCCGGGAAGCGACCACCTCGCCCCGGGTAGCCGCGCCGATGACGTAGGTTTTATCGATGGTCAGCGTCTCGGTGCTGTCGGCTGGGTTGTTTTCAACTTCTCGGCCGGGAATTCTGATTTTCAAGGGTTCCATGCGGATAGAGGGATAAGGGATTACTAACCAAAATTGTATCTACGTTGAGTGGAAACGCCGGTGCGATCCCCAACTGAATTGTAAGTACGCAAAAGGAAAGCTACACTGGTACGCCGATGGGGAGTGATTTAGCTAACGGTACGTGGGCTGTGGTCTAAGGGAATTGAAACTGGCTTATTTAGCGTAAACATTCACCTCTGGATCTTTCCCAAAATCCTTTCTGTTTAAAAACTTCGTTTGGGGAGCACTTTTTGCCATTTTCACGATCCAGTCTTCATTGACAGCCACGTCCTGGTAAATAATTACTTTTGATTTACATGTTTCTTTTCGGAAGTCCATATTATTAATATTTACGCCTTTTAAAAATAGGGTATCGGTAGGCACAGTTAGTACGAATTGAGAGTTACTCAAGCCATTCTCACTTATATTGGTTAAGCTAAACACTATGAGATGACCAGGCTGCTCCAGGCCTTTCAGATCCCGTAAATTAGCTAAGTTGGAAAGCGTCAGGGTACGGAGGGAGTCGGCCTGCTCCAGGCCTTTTAGATCCCGTAAATTATCTAAGCCGGAAAGCGTCAGGGTATGGAGGGAGTTGGCCTGCTCCAGGCCTTTTAGATCCCGTAAATTAGCGAAGGTGTAAAGCTCCAGGGTATGGAGG
>JAJAZB010000364.1 GCA_026785975.1 Cytophagaceae bacterium
AGCGAAAGTAGAAATCATGCGGCAAGAACTTCGTCAGTGAACCGGGATCAGGAAATTCAACTGGAATTCGTTGGTCGCTGTTCGCAACTGTTCACTGATGACTGATTACTGAAAAATGGAAGAACGCAACCAACGCCCCGAAGAAGGTTCTAAATTACCCAGCATTGCGCTGGCCGTGTTGATTTTTATCATTTTCGCCCTGCTCTACGTGGGCTACGAGTACTTCGCTGACCAAACCTCGTCGACCTCCGAACTCACTAATGTAAAGTCGGATACGACGATGACCGCCAGCCGGGAGCCGGACGGAGATTTACAACCGACTGAGGCGCAAGCGACTCCAACCGACAACGCGCCCCCAGCCAATGTACCCGGCGATGAAGTTGCTACGGCGGAAGATGGTACCGACGAGGAGGAGAAAAAAGCAACGCCTGCCGCAGTCGGGAAAAAGCCCGAGGCACCAAAAGCGGAAACTCCCAAACCCACTCCGGCAAAAGAACCGGAGAAAAAAGCAGAGCCGAAAAAAGTTGAAACTCCATCTACGGCGGCATCCGGTAGCACGACCGTTACGCACACCGTCGCCACGGGGCAAACGTTTTACGGCATTGCCACCCGGTACAACATCAAGTTGGAAACCCTTAAAAAGCTGAATCCGACCGTCGAAGACAAGAATATTAAGGTGGGGGTGACGAAAATCAAGATTCCGGTGCGGGCCGTACACACCGTCGGGCCGGGCGATATCCTACGCGTTGTGGCTGAGAAGTACGGGGTTACGGTGCAACAACTCATGGCGGCCAATGGAAAAACCAAGAACATTGCCCAACGCGGCGAGAAACTCGTAATTCCCTACTCTGAAAAAGAATAAGTGCCTTCAATCACGGCCTTTCACCTTCAGAATCACGGCACCATTCCGGGCTTTTTCGCCGTAAGCCGCCGTTGCTTTCTGATGTTTGTAGAGCGATATCGCCTCGACGTCGCTCGAGGGCAGGGCTTCTACTTCCCGGTGGGTCGCCGGTTTGCTGCCAATGACAAAATAAGGTGCTTTGGTCGTATCGCCGCTAATCAATTGCACGGGTTTGCCTTGCTGGAGCGTAAGCCGGTAGCCGTTGAGCAAGGGTACCTGGCTGGGCGCATCCTCGGCTATATCCTGGGTCGATACCTGCTTGCGGCGCAGGTACAGCGTATCCTCTTTTTCGGCTGGATCAATCACTGAAACGGCGGCGGGCGGTGTTGCTTTTGCTTTCTTTTTCTGGGCAAAACCCGTCGCTGCGGTCAGCAGGAACAGGACTAGGAGAACGAGCTTTTTCATGGCGTTATTTTCAATTTAATTTTTGTCATCCCGACGTTAGGAGGCGGACGCCGCGCGGGACCTTGCTGGGTGGCAAATACAAGGTCCCTCGTTCCTCGGGATGACAAAGTCGGGTAAGATTTCTTGTTAGTTCCCCTCCTTGAGCAGTTCTTTTCGACGCAACAGGCTTTCCATGAAACGCAGGTCGTTGTCGGAGTTGAAAATACTGAAGGGCAAGTACAAAAATTGGTGTTTGCCCATGACCAGCACAAACGCCTCCTTGTTTTTGTAGACCGACTGCACCATGTCCCAGCGAATTACGCCGCCCTCTTTGGCGTTGATCCGCAACAAAATCTGCCGCCCGTCGATCTCGTAAACGTAGCGTTGAAACATCGGTTTGTTCTGCTCCAGTTGGGTCACACCCGTAAACTGAATGCCCCAAAACAAGACGTAAAGCAGCGCACCGAGTACCACCACGAGGTAAATCCACCAGTTGGGATACCAGCCCGCTACGTTGAGTACCACGTTGAGCACGATCAACGCCAGGGGTACAAAACTCCAGTACCACTGCGCTCGCCACAAATGCCGCAGGGCCAGACTGGTGTACGTTTTGGTTGGGAGGGCGTATTTTTTGGTTTTGATGCCGTTGGAAGGCGTCGAATTCGGGTTTTGCCCGTAAGGCATTTGGTATTTGTTGCCGGGTTGCTTAGCCATGTCCGTTGATTGAAAAACAGGCCGTAAAAATACGAAAAAAGCCGGGTTTACACCGAATGACTGAAGGGTTTGAAGGTTTGAGGGTTTGAAAAGGTTTGAGGTTTGAGGATGTAACGGTTACACAATGTCAAACGTTTTCAAACCTCAAACCCTGTCAAACCTCTTCAAACCCTCAAACTTCGCTGCGGGGCTGCCAGAAAGGAACTGATTTTATTGGCGGGCCGTAAATTTAGCCGGAGCCTCCCGCCGGAAGTGGATCGTACCAATGCCGTACCGGTCGCCCGAGCGTTTCAATAAAATGTACACCAGGTACGATTCGCCACCGCTCCGGTACGTGCCGGTGCTGTACTGAATCGCCGTGGAAGCACCCTGATAAACGTAGTGAAAATCGTCGGGTGGGTGTTTTTTGAAGAAGGCGCGTAGAATCAATTCCGCCTGCGGATTCGAGATTTTGCCGTAATTAACCCGCTCCGAATCAATGATCAATTCCAGACGCTGGTCAAAAAAAGCGGCCAACTCGTGCGCATTACCCGAACGCAGGGAAGTTTGAATCTGACTGGGCAAGTCGGCCTGAGGCCG